>CAMAQF010000081.1 GCA_945860265.1 Emticicia agri
GTATTTATCGTGCAATTACTGATATCTTAGGTGGTGTTAATGATTATTCAACTACTGAAAACGTAATCAATAATGAATTCCAAGCTCAGTTGACTAAAGATTTTGGTCCATTGAAAAATAGATTGATTTTAGGAAGTAGTATCTACCAAAGAGCAACTAAATCTATTTCGGTAGGTTCAAGTTCACTCGTTGTTCCTGAAGTTTATAACGTGTCAAACCGTCAAGGTGAGTTAACAGGTGGAGAATCAAATACATTGGAGAGAAAATTGGGTTATTACGCCGATTTAACAACTAACTACAAAAACTGGTTGATTTTCAACGGAACATTCCGTTATGACAAAACATCACGTTTTTACAAGCCAACTCGTGCTAAGAATTTCTATTCTTATCCTTATTATGGTGCTGCTTTGTCATTCATTCCAACAGATGCCTTCCCTGCATTAAAAGGGAAAGTGTTGAACTATGCTAAATTACGTTTGAACTTCAATAAAAATGCGAATGATAACGTTCCATTATACGGTCTAGATTTAGTGTACAATAACGGTGCAAACTTTCCTTATGGAAATACAGTTGGTTTGACAGTTGGAAACGTACTTCCAGATGCTAACTTGAAACCAGAAACAGTTTATTCTAGTGAAATTGGCGGTGAATTTCAAATGTTTAATGACCGTGTAAATATAGATTTTTCGGCATATTCACAAACATCAAAAGGACAAGTAATCACAGTTAAAGTTCCAAATACAACTGGTTTCAGTAACTTGTTGATTAACGTAGGTGAGACTAAAAACTGGGGATATGAAGGTGAATTTAAATATTTAATTTTCAGAGACCAAAAAATCAACTGGGATTTCTCTTTGAGATATTCATTTAACGATAACAAAGTTATTGACTTATACCCAGGTATCAATGAGTTTCAATATGGTGGTTATTCTTATGCTAACACAAACGTTATCAAAGGTCAGCGTTTCCCAATGTTGAAAACTGATGGTTATCAATATGCTCCAGATGGTTCGGGTTATGTATTGGTTAACGGTACAACTGGTTATCCATTACGCCAAACTACATTATCTGCTCGTGGAGGTACATTGCCACGACATATTGCAGGTTTAGGTTCAAGATTCTCTTATGGAAGTGTAGCATTTACATTTAATTTTGAGTATCGTGGTGGAAACTACATGTTTAGTGACTTAGGTCGTCAGATGACATTTACTGGTGCTGGTGGTTGGACTGAAAACAGAGCTCCACATATTTTCCCTAACTCAGCTATCTTAAATGCTGATGGTAAAACTGTAACGCCAAACACAACTGTCAATGTACGTGAAGCTGAGTATGCTCTTTGGGTAGATAACTATCGTTTGATTTCAGAAAACTTTGTTAACAAAGCATGGTTTATCAAATTAAGAGATGTAAACTTATCATATACCGTTCCATCAAAAGTTATTGCGAAGACAAAAATCTTCTCAAGTGCAAGTGTTGCTGTTTATGGAAGAAATTTATTGACAATTGTTGATAAAGCTAACTTCTACACTGACCCTGAGTTTAGTTTTACAACTGGTAATGGTTTAGGTATCAATAATACTACTCAAACGCCTCCAGTACGTCAGTATGGTGTAAATATCAACCTTGTATTTTAAGTAACCACCAAAAATTGAATTTAACAATGAAAATAAAATCAATATTTATATCAGCAATAGTGGCGGTGATGAGTAGTGCTTGTAACGATACTTTCTTAGATATCAATACAAACCCTAACACGCTACCAACTGCGTCGCCCAACTACGTATTTACCAATGCTGAAAATACGTCGGCCGCCATCATGGTTTCTCCAAACGAAACTGGCTCTTATTGGGCTGGTCAATGGACGCAATCGAATGGCTATATTATCTCAACTACGCTTTTTGCGTATAATTTCACCAATGGTGACTTTAACTACTGGGATGGATATTACGATAATTTGAATGATTATCAGTTTGTTATCAATAATGCAGATGCTTATAATCAGAAATTCTTGAAAGGACCAGCAAAAGTAATGAAAGCATTATTGATGCAACAATTAGTTGATATGTATGGTAATGTACCATATTCTGATGCCTTAAAAGGTGTTGGTTCATTAGCTCCAAAGTTTGATGACCAAAAAGCAGTGTATGAAGATTTAATCAAATTATTGGATGAGGCAATTGTTGACATCAAGGCCAATACTTTTGCAAGTGCATTTACAAACTCAGATATTATCTTTAAAGGTAACACTACGAAATGGGCGAGATTTGCTAACTCATTGAAGTTGAGAATCTTAATGCGTCAGGCAAGAATTAGCGGAAGAGATGCTTACATCAAAACCGAAATCAACAAAATCGTTTCAGAAGGCTCAGGCTTTATCACTGGTGAGGATGTAGGTGTTGGTGGAACAGGTTTCTTTTTGGCAACTGCGGGTAAATTAAACCCACTTTATGACCGTTGGGGATATGATGCAAACGGTGCTAAAAGAGCATTGAATAACTTCCCAAGACTAACACAATATCTTGTAAATAGCTTAAAAACTTCAAAAGACACATTGCGTTTGAAAAGAATTGCTTATGCAACAGGTGGCGAGGGCACAACTGCGGGTGTGAGTTCAAAAGCTGAACTAGCAGTAAATTATGTTGGTGTTCCATTTGGAGCAAGTTCTGGATTTTTACCAGCAGGTTCGAGTGCTTTAGGGCCAAGTCTTTTGGTAAAAGGAGCCTATGATAAACCATATATTTTATTGACCGCCTCTGAAGTGCAATTAAACTTAGCTGAAGCAAAACAAAGATTTAGCGATGTAACCCTTCCAAATACCGCAAAGGCTTATTTTGAAGAAGGAATTACTCAGTCATTCAGAACTCTAGGTGCAAATGTTGCTTTAGCAGCGACATTCAAAACTAGCAAAATTGAAAACTACGATTGGGATGCTTCAACTAATAAATTGAATGCGATTGCTATTCAAAAATGGGTGACATTCACAAACTTCAGTGGTTTAGAAGCTTGGGCTGAATACCGCAAAACAGGATTACCTGTAACACCTCAAAGTATTCAAGTACCAGATTCAAAACGTCCAGTTCGTTTCTTCTATCCAAACACAGAATCAGGTGCAAACCAAGCAAACGTAACTGCACAAGGTACAATTGATGCTTTTGCAACAAGATTATTCTGGGATGTTGACTAAGATTTCATCTTAATTAATACTCTAAGAGGGCAGCCATTTACGGTTTGCCCTCTTTTGTTTTTATGCACTGAAATTGGATTTAGGTATAACTTAATATGGCAATACTTCGCATCACCCGAAGAAAATTCATAATATTAGAATTTTATTAGAACATTTGCCTACTTCAGATTGTTTGAAATTAAGTTATAATTTTGTATATATGAACATTGTTTTTGCATCACAATTATTTCAACTTAAACATTTATCAAACTAAACTAACAAGAAATGATTAGGAAAAATTTACTTAGCCTACTTTTTGCGGTTTTTATTGGGTTGCAAGCTTTTGCACAAGATAAAACGGTATCAGGTAAGGTTACATCTTCAGAAGATGGAACTCCGCTTCCAGGTGTGAGTATCACAGTGAAAGGCACTACAAAGGGAGCATCAACTGATGCTAATGGGGTTTACAAGATTTCAACTCCAGCAAACAGCGTATTAGTGTTCAGTTATGTGGGTTTCACGATGAGAGAAATCCAGACTAAGAATCAAACTATTATTGACCTGCAACTAAGCCCCGATGCTGGTGTTTTAAATGAGGTTGTGGTTGTGGGATATGGTCAGCAATCAAAAAAATTAAGCACTCAAACCATAGCTACGGTAGGTTCTAAGGCAATTGCCAATAGACCTGTGCTTTCTCCTCAAGAGTTATTGCAAGGACAAGCTGCAGGTGTTCAGATGGTAGGTTCTTCGGGTTTATTAGGTGCAAATCCCGTGATTCGTATCAGAGGAGCTGCTTCAATTACAGGTGGTGGTCAGCCATTGTTTGTAGTAGATGGTGTTCCCCTCAATGACGGAACGCTATCTGGAGGTCAAGGTGGAGGTTCAGGACTAAATCCATTATTGAATATTAACCCACAGGATATTGAGTCGATGTCAGTTCTGAAAGATGCGGCTGCGGTTTCAATCTATGGTTCGAGAGGGGCTAATGGCGTTATTTTGATTAATACCAAAAAAGGAACTGCCGACCGTAAGACTGAAATTAGCTTAGATAGCTACGTTGGTTTTTCAAATCCTACGAGTTTGATACCAATGATGAATACCGAGCAGTTTGTAGGTTATGTAGCAGCATATAGAGCCGCAAGAAATCTTCCTGCTGTTAGTTTGAGTAATGACTACTACGACTGGCCAACGAATGTTGTACAACAAGGGAAAACCAATAATATTAGTCTTTCTGCGAGAGGAGGAAATCAAAGTACTACTTTCTTTATTGGGGGTACTTATGCTACAGAGTCAGGCTTTACTATTGGAAACGACTTGCGTCGTTTGGCTGGACGCTTAAACTTAGAACATAAAGTCAATAAATTCTTAACTATCGGTACTAATCTTTCAATCTCGAATGTAGATATGGATAGGATTGGTGCAGAAAATAATACATTTGCTCCATTAACATCGGCTTATTTACAGTTGCCAAATGTTTTGCCACGTGACGCTAGCGGTAATTTTCTAAATACAGGTTTTATTCAAAATGTTATCGGAATCGAAGCATTAAATACTAATAGATTCGTTTCGAAGAGAACAACTGGAAATATCTATGCTGATTTTAAAATCATCAAAGATTTAGTATTCAGAACCGATTTCGGAATGGATTATAATGCTGGTGATTCAAAGACTAGAAATGTTAATTTGTTTACTCCATCAGGTGCGGCATCAAGAGATTTTCAGTATGATAGTAAATGGTTAAGTACTAATACTTTGAAGTACAACAAGGATTTCGGAAAAAGCACAATAGGTGTATTAGCAGGATATAGTTTTGAGACTTCGTTATTTGATAGGATTTCGGTTGCAGGTACAGGTTTTGCTTCTGACGCTCTTCCAAACGTTATTTCGGCTGCTACTCCAACATCAACTGTTGAAGAGCGTTCGGAGTGGTCTTTAGAGTCACAGTTTGCTCGTTTCAACTATGGATATGATAACAGATATGTAGTAGAGGCCTCAGTGAGAAGAGATGGTTCTTCTAGATTTGGTGCTGATAATCGCTTCGCATTGTTTTACGCTGTAAGTGGTGGTTGGATTTTATCAGAAGAGAAATTTATGAAAAATCAAAGTTTCATTAATTTCTTGAAACTAACTGCTAGTTATGGAACAGCAGGAAACGACCGTATCGGTAATTTTTCTTCTTTAGATTTGTACGGTGGTGGTGTTCTTTCGGATTATGCAGGTTCTCCTGGTCTTCGCCCAACACAAGTGCCAAACAAAAGCCTAACATGGGAAGAAACAGCTCAATTAGACCTTGGTTTTAATACAACCTTTTATAAGAATAAGTTTAATTTATCAATTAATTATTTTGATAAAATTACCTCTGGAATTCTTTTAAATGTGCCTTTTCCATATACTACTGGTTTTTCAAGTGCATCAAAAAATGTTGGTAAAATGCAAAATAATGGTGTAGAAATTGATTTCAATGCTAATATTTATGACAAAGCTGATTTTAAATGGAGTGTAGGATTTAATTCAACATTTTTGAAAAACAAAGTATTAGAATTGCCAGAAGCCTCAATCGACCCTGATGGTAATAGGTTTGTGGCTGGTTCTGGAGCACAAAGAGCAGTTGTCGGACGTTCACTAAATGAGTTTTTCTTGGTAGAAGCTATTGGTGTAAACCCTACAACAGGGGATTTGGAGTGGAGAACAAAAGAAGGTGCAGCAACCACAACTTATTCGGCAAATAATAGAGTTTTTGTTGGTTCAGCTATTCCAAAATGGACAGGTGGTTTTAATACAAATATGTCATTCAAAGGAATTGATATAAGTGCACAACTCAGCTATTCTTACGGTAATAAGGTTTTAATCGACGGTTTAGGATTTACTGATAATATGAGTGCTACCGCAGGATTTAATAAATCGGTTGATTTATTAGATTATTGGAAACAGCCAGGTGATATTGCTTTTGTACCAAAGTTGAGCAGTACTACTGCACCATTATTTAGTCAATTATCTACCTTACGTCTTCAGAATGGTTCATTTTTACGTCTAAGAAATGTATCAGTTGGATATACAGTGCCAAAGAGTATTTTAGAAAAATTGAAAGTTGTAAGAACACTAAGAGTTTATGCAATGGGACAAAATCTATGGTTATTGAAGGATAAAAACTTCAGAGGCCCAGACCCAGAAGTTTCTGCTAATGGTCCTAACAACCAAATACTTGGTGAATCATTCTTTGCTTTACCACAGGCTAGAACGGTTACTTTTGGATTAAATCTTGGATTCTAATTTTTAACAAAAATTGTTTATTACAATGAAGAATATTAAAATAGCAATATTATCAGCTTTGATTTTAACGGGGACGGGTTGTTCTGATAGACTCGAACTTTTACCTGAACAATCATTGGCTGGTTCACAAGCATTTTCGAGTGTTGCCAATGCCGAATCTACGCTTAGAGGTGTATATTCACAAACTCAGTTATTAGAAGTTTTTGGATCAGGACCTCAAATTATTTTTGATTATCAGGCCGATAATACAGATTTTGTAGGTTCTTTTCCTACACTTCAAGATATTAATACCTACGTAACGACTTCGCCTAATGCTACGCTTGAAGCCTATTGGGCGGTCAATTATAGGGTTATTAATGCAGCTAATTCAGTAATTGAAAATGCTCCTGGTGTTAAAGACCCAGCTCTTACACCCGAAGTAGCAAAAAGACTAGTTGCTGAATCTAAGTTTTTGAGGGCTATTACTCACCTCAATCTTTTGAATATGTTTGCACAGCCTTTTCAAATTCAGAATGGTGCATCTCCTGGTGTACCTTTGTTATTGAAAAGTTTTACTGGTGAAATCGAGTACCCATCAAGAGCAACTGTTGCCGCTTGTTACGATCAAATTATAAAGGACTTGAACGAGGCTTTGACAGATTTACCAGCAGTTTCAACGCCAGCATCAAGAGGAAGAGCAACCAAAGGTGCAGCAGCAGGTTATTTGTCTAGACTACACCTTTATAAAGGTGAATTCCAAAAGGCAGCCGATTTTGCTAGCCAAGTTATCACTGCAACTACTGCTTATAGCTTGGCTGCAAACTATTCGTTTTATGGAGCTGCTCCAACTACTGAACACGTTTTTGTAATTATAAACAGTGCTACTGATAATGGTCGTACTGGTTCGGGTGGATGGGCTTCGTACCATAGACCGGCATCTAATGGCGGACGTGGAGATTGTGCTATGGCACCAAGTTTAGAGACTTCATTTGGTAAAGAAGCAACAGATAAGCGATTTGTAGATTTAAGTACATTCGTTACTGCTGCTGATGGACTAAGAAAAAGAATGACGCTTAAGTTCCCTGATGCAGCTAATAATACTGATTTAGCTCCTTTGATGCGTACATCTGAAATTTATTTAACGCGTGCCGAGGCATTAGCGGAGTTAAATGGTATTAATGCCGAGTCTTTAACTTTGGTAAACGGTATTCGTACAAGAGCGGGTCTTCCTGCTTGGACATCTACTACTTTTACTACGAAAGCAGCATTTATTTCAGCTATTTTGGAAGAAAGAAGAAAAGAGTTATGCTTTGAAGGACACCGTAGAATGGACCTTTTGAGAAAAGGTTTACCATTACGCACTTCTGGGCCAACCGCGGCATTAGCTGCTTATGGAAGTCCAAAAACTGTGTTACCTCTACCTCAAAGAGAAATTGATTTGAACAAAAACCTTGTTCAGAACCAATCGTATTAATCAAACAAAATAACAAAAGGAGTGCATCGAAAGTTGCACTCCTTTTTTTTTAGGTTAAACGCAGTAAAAATAAGTTTTTACTCCATTATCCATTGCCATATTGTCGTTTGCTTCGATTTAGGGTGTTGAAGTTCTAGAAAATAATGATGTTCCTTTCCAAGACATATTTTACATCATGGCAAAAGGCAAGTGTTGTAATTTTCTATTTTTCTAATCTCAGAAGAACCTATTTTAGGCAATGGTATTTGTCCCGTTTTGAGGGCAGTCTATTTTAGGCAATGATACTTGTCTCATTTCCTTTATATCGGTGCTTTCCTAAGAAAATTAACCCGATTTTTCTAAAAAAATTGGCTATTCGATATAAAAATATAAAAAAAAGTCAATGTAAAAAATCTGAATAAACAGTTTTTTAACCTTGACTCTCTAAATTAACACCAATAAATTAGTGCTATTAATATCTGTTACGATTGTTGTCACGGTCTCCACCGCCATAACCACCGCTTCCACCGCCACGGTTATAACCACCGCCGCCACCACCACCGTAGCCGCCACGGTCTCCACCGCCACCGCCACCACGATTGTAGCCGCCACCGCCGCCACCGCCACGGTTATCTCTTTCTTTTTTCTCTTCAGCTTGATTAACTACTGCTGGACGTCCGTCAATATCGGAGCCGTTCAAGGCGTCAATTGCTTTTTGTGCTGAGACATCATCAGGCATTTCTACAAATGCAAAGCCTTTACTTCTTCCAGTAAACTTGTCAGTGATGATTTTAACAGAACTTACTTCGCCATACTCTTCAAAATATTGCTTTAATTCGCTTTCTTGGATTTTGAAAGGCAGACTTCCAACAAAAATGTTCATGATAACTTTGTGATTTGAATGATAAATTTTTACAAAAATATGTTTATTTTATTAATTATCAACAATTAATTTACAGGTTTTTTTGGAAATAAATATAAAATATTCAATAAATTTATAAAAATAGGCATAAAGTAGACTCATATCTTATCTGAAAATGCAAAAAACTACTTTATAACTTTATATTTTTAATATTTCTTACGAAATTAATTTGCCATTTCTGACAAGAATTTGATACGCATCAATCGAAGTTCTTCTTCACTTGCATCTTGGCTTTCAAACTCTTTTAGTGCCGCCCCGATATTATCTGTTTCGGCAGCCATGAAATAATCATAAATATCATCTTGTCGGTCTTGGTCAATTATCTGATTGATATAATAATCAAGGTTTAGGCGAGTTCCTGAATAACAAATATGTTCGATTTCTTCTATCAATTCGGTCATTGTAAGGTCTTTAGCCTCCACGATTTCGTCGAGGTTAATCTTACGGTCGATTTGCTGAATGATATATATCTTAATCTTCGATTTATTTATGGCCGATTTTACAACTAAATCTTGAGTAGTTTCGATGTCATTGTCATCAACATACTTCATGATTAAGTCGAGGAACGGCTTACCGAATTTCTGTACCTTTCCGAGTCCAACGCCATTGATTTGTGCTAAATCCTGTGATGTTGTCGGATACGTAGTGGCCATTTCTTCAAGAGAAGGGTCTTGGAATACCACGTAAGGTGGTACATTCTTTTCTTTGGCAATTTTCTTACGTAGAGCCTTTAATAATTCAAAAAGAGCTGAGTCAAATGCTCCACCTCCCGACGAATTATTGGCTGAAATATCGTCATCGTCGTTGCTTTCGGTATATTCGTAGTTATGGTCTTCCGAAATAGTGATAGGATGAGAATTTTCGAGAAATTTATGCCCTTTTTCGGTCAATTTTGCTACTCCATAGGCATTTTCTATATCTTTTTCGAGAAAGCCAAATACCATCATTTGGCGAAGCACAGAAACCCAATAATCGTTGGATGTTTTTTTATTATCCGATTTTTTAGCTGGGTTTTCAACTTTTTTAGCTGGTTTTGGATATTTTACCGCTAAAGGTTTTACTTCCTCCTCGTCATCATCCGAAACTTCCAATTCTACTTCTTCCTCTTCTTCGTCATCTTCATAGTCATCTTCGTCGTGGGCTACAAACATTCCTTTTCCGCTGCCATAAACCTCCAATTTGTCGTGTTCGTGGCTACGAATATAAGCGTTTGAAGTATTGGCGGTCAGAATATCAGCAATGTGCTGAACATCAAATCTTTCGCCCGATTGAAGCACGGCTTTTAAACCTAAAACGGCTTCGTCTTCAATCTTGATTTTTTTGGTAGGCTTAATACAGTTGTCGCAGAAACCACAATCTTTATCTGAATATTCACCAAAATAACTCAATAACTGACGACGGCGACAAACGCCTAAGTTTGAGTAAGATACCATTTCGTGAAGCAATGCACGTGCATTGTCTCGTTCGGTAACAGTTTTATCTTTATTGAATTTTTCGAGTTTCAGAATATCGTCGTATGCATAAAACATCAAGCAGTTTCCTTCCAAACCATCACGACCTGCACGGCCTGTTTCTTGATAATATCCTTCGAGCGATTTTGGTGCATCATAGTGAATTACAAACCTAACATCTGGCTTATCGATTCCCATTCCGAAGGCAATAGTTGCTACGATTACATCGCACTTTTCATTCAAGAATGAATCTTGATTTTTCATGCGAGTATCAGCCTCTAAACCAGCATGATAAGGTAATGCTTTTACTCCGTTTACAGCAAGTAAACTCGCAATTTCTTCAACTTTTTTACGACTTAAGCAATAGATAATGCCCGATTTTCCTTTATTATTGGCAATATACCTAATGAGTTGTTTTTTTGAATCAACCTTCGGTCTGATTTCGTAGTAAAGATTCTTACGGTTGAACGATGACTTGAAGATATTAGATTCCTCCATGTTGAGGTTTTTCTGCACATCTTGCTGCACTTTCGGAGTTGCCGTTGCTGTAAGAGCAATAATCGGAAGTTTATCGTCAATTTCGTCAATAATTCCTCTAATTCTTCGGTATTCTGGTCGAAAATCGTGTCCCCACTCTGAAATACAATGAGCTTCGTCAACTGCAATAAATGAAAGTTTGGCTTTTTTTAGGAAAGTAAGATTGTCTTCTTTCGTCAAAGATTCAGGGGCAATGTAAAGCAATCTGCATTCTCCTCTCAACACATCGTTTTTTACACGAGTCATTTCTGATTTATTGAGAGTCGAGTTTAAAAACTGAGCGTTTATTCCAAATGCGGTCATTTGGTCAACTTGGTTTTTCATCAAAGCAATTAGTGGAGAAATCACAATCGCAGTGCCTTCCAAAACCATCGCTGGTAATTGGTAACAAAGAGATTTTCCTGCCCCAGTTGGCATAATCACAAAAGTGTTATGACCACTTACTATATTATTGATAATGGTCTCTTGTTCGCCTCTAAAGGCATCAAAGCCAAAGATTTCTTTAAGTTTTTCTTTTAAAGTTTTTTTTATCGCTGCGTCAACCATAAATGCAATTTTGCTGTACGGAAAATTATTATAGGAAAGTAATTGTGCTAATTTAGTAAATTTATAAACTTCAGTCTAAATTATTTTTGCACGAATCTGGCTTAATTAGGATTACTGTTCTGTACTTAATTTAATCATTTCTATTTACCAAATAAATATCTTTTCATAGACATTATATTGTTCACTAACCAAACTTCAAGTACTTTTGATTGTAAATCAAGGATTAATAAAGTGAATACGAAGTTAGAAAAAAAAATACAAAGCGTTGCTAAAAAAGTTTTGCAAGATGAAGCAGAGGCAATTCTTTCTTTAAAAAGTTATATAAACGAAGACTTTGAAGCTTGTGTAGAGGCCGTTCTTTACTCTAAAGGTAGATTAATCATTACTGGAATTGGGAAAAGTGCAATTATTGGTCAAAAAATAGTTGCAACCATGAATTCGACTGGTACCCCAGCGATATTTATGCATGCAGCCGATGCTATTCATGGTGATTTAGGCATGATTCGGACTGAGGATATGGTACTTTGCATTTCGAAAAGTGGCGATACGCCCGAAATCAAGGTTTTAGTGCCATTGTTGAAACGATATCGCAATCAATTAATAGCAATGGTGAGCAATTTGGACTCTTATTTGGCAAAAAATGCAGACTTTGTGTTGAATGCTCACGTTGAGCGTGAGGCTTGTCCGCTAAATTTGGCTCCAACTACTTCCACAACCGTTGCCTTAGCTTTGGGTGATGCTTTCGCAATGTGCCTGCTCGAAGCCCGTGATTTTACAAGTCGAGATTTTGCAAATTATCATCCTGGGGGCAGTTTGGGTAAAAAATTATACTTGAAGGTTAGAGATATTTATCCGAATAATGAAATACCAAAGGTTTCGGAGAACGCTGATATTCAGACGGTTATTTTAGAAATGACTTCAAAAAGACTCGGTGCTACTGCCGTTGTAGGCGATAATGGCGAGCTTTTGGGAATCGTGACAGATGGAGATTTAAGAAGGATGTTGCGTGACCAAAAAGATTTTTCTACTTTGCAAGCAAAAGATATTATGAATGATACGCCAAAGGTGGTTTCTTCTGAAGAATATGCCGCGAGTGCTTTGGCAATTATGCAAGAAAAAAGCATTACGCAGTTGGTAGTTGTCGAAGATAAACGCTTATTAGGGTTTGTGCATTTGCACGATTTGCTCAAAGAGGGATTGGCATAAGGTTTTGAGGATAAATAATAAAGATTTCGTGCCACATCAAAAAAATTTGGTAAAAAGTACGTGCTAAGCGATTTAAAATTTATATTCACATCATTTCATTTATTTTATGATCGAAAACTTACCTGACGAAACTCCTTTGGATGCTGCTGACGACTCGCAAGCCTTACCACCGATAGAAAACAACCCAAAAGCTGAATTTTTGGATGCTTCCGAAACACCGATAGCAGAAAGTAGTCTAGAAGTAGTACCTCCGATTGAGCCGCCTAACTTGGAGCCGATTTCAACAAAACCGATATATCATGCTCCGTGGAGTTTATCGTTTTATGGCGAGGGTTCAAAATATTTTGTTATACGCCTTATTAATGCCATTTTACAGGTTATAACCTTTAATTTTTATTATCCGTGGGCAAAAGCAGCTAAACTTGATTATCTATACGAACAGACCGAGTTTGCGGGGAGTCGTTTTAAATTTCATGGTACTGGCAAAGAAATGTTTATTGGCTATCTGAAAATGCTGGTCATTATTATCGTTATTTATAGTAGTTTTTGGTTTGCAAAAGCCAATGAACAGATTGTATTTGGTACTTTACTACTGTATGGTGGTTTGATTGTAGTTTATCCTTTAGCGATTCATGGAACTGCCAAGTATCGTCTGTCAAGGAGTTCTTGGCGAGGAATTTTCTTTGGCTATCGTGGCGAATTGGGTGAGCTATTTGCTAAATTCTTTATTGGTATCCTTGTTTCAGTATTTACGCTTGGTATTTATTGGTCGTGGGTTGAGGTTGATTTACGAAAATATGTGACCAAAAATATCCGTTTTGGAAGCGTAGAGTTTGAATTTGTGGGAAAAGGGATAGAATTATTTTTGATTAAACTCAAATACATCATCTTTATCATTGCTGCTTTGATTTTTGGCGTAGTTTTGGTTATAATGTTAGGAGTTGTTTCAGGAAGCGAATTTAGTAAAATTGGACTTCAAAGTCTCAATCCTTCCATTAGTTTTATTTTCTTTGGTATTTTTGCCTATTTATTTTTTATCGCAATCATGGGTTCAATTGCCTTGATGCGTCAGCGTGAAATATTTCAGTTTTATGCTGATAATACATTTTTGTGGCAAAATGAGCAATGGCACGGCGTAAAATTACACATGTCGTTTATTGACCTTTTGCAGTTGAGTATCACAAATATGCTTTTGATATTGTTTACGTTGGGAATTGCCACTCCTTTTGTCGAAATCCGGACTTTTCATTTTATTATGCCTCGTTTGGAGATTGATGGCTCATTTGACCCAGATTCGCTCACTCAAACCGAAAGCAATTACCATGATGCCTTCGGCGAAGACGTTGGTGATTGGTTGGATGTTGATTTGGCTTAGTTACCAAGCCGACATATCGGACTATCCTAAAAGGATGTTAATGTTTCTATGCCATTTTAGGCATTACTCAAAAAAAATGATAACTTTTTACTGAAAAGTGTTTACTGATAAGTGTTTACTGATGAAAGCAATATATTATGATGGTAAAACTAGTCAACCTTACGATGCCCAAGTGGGTATTTTGGGCAATTCGTTGACAATTAGTTACGAAAATGCTCAGGTTGTCTGGACTATTTTACAGATTGATTACAGTTCGTTTACTGGCAAAGGGAAAACTATGCTAAAATATGGTGAGTTTCCGCATCAGTATCTCGAATTTCCGATTGATTCTCCACTTTTTTCGGCTTTAGAAAATCATTTACCTAAACGGCGTGAAGGCTTTTGGGCATTTGCCAATGAGCTCGCTGGTGCGGGTGTTCAAGGGGTGTTGATTACGATTGCTATTTTTGTCTCTATTGCTGGAGGCGTTTATTTTTTACTTTTACCCAAAATTGCTGAGTATGCCGCTTCACAAATACCGATGGAAGCTGAAGTGGAACTCGGTAAACAGTTCTACGATAGTTTTGTAGGAGGAATGGAAATTGATAAAGAACGCACCAAAGAGTTACAAGCATTTGCAAAAAAAATAGATTTTCAGACAGGATATCCGTTGAAATTTACGGTTGTAAAAGATAAGCAAGTCAATGCGTTTGCCCTTCCAGGTGGAAATATAGTGGTTTTTGACGCAATTTTGGCGAAAATGAAAACCCCTGAAGAATTGGCAGCTTTGCTTTCACACGAAGTAACGCACGTAAAAGAACGGCATTCTTTGAAAGGACTGGCTAGAGGTTTGGCTGGTTCGATGGTGGTATCGGTGCTTATCGGAGATATGAATGCCATTGGTAATATTTTAGTAAGCCAAGCCAGTAATATTTATGAGTTAGGCTTTACGAGAGATATGGAAAAAGAAGCCGATTTGGAAGGCCTTGAAATCATGTATCATAACAATCTTGACCCCAAAGGCATGATAAACCTCATGGAACGTCTGCATGAAGAAGAAAAGAAATACGGAGTAGATAAAATGCCTGCTTACCTTAATTCTCATCCAATGACCAAAGAGCGTATCGATTATATCTCTAAAGAATCGAAAGACCATTCGGGAAAGAAAAATGCTGCGTTAGAAGAAATTTGGAAGAAGATTAAAAAATGATTTCGGCTTTCGACTTCACTTAGGCACTGAAATAAGACGTGTGGTTGAGCGAAGCCGAAACCCACTTATGAAACAAAAAATGCTGCCTAAGCGAAGTCAAAGGCAGCATTTTTTAATTCAAAATTTCTTCATAACCTTCACAAGCATTTTGGCAATAGCAGCATTTCCCTTGTCGGCAGGATGCAGGCCGTCATAAGTCATATTGATTGACTCAATAGGGTAGGGGTATTCGTCGGTGTCTGGGTTGAAAGGTATATCAATGAAGGATGGATATTTAAAATTTTTATATTCACCTGTATTTGGGTCTTTCATTCGTTTGAAGTTGACCATGTTTTTTTGTGTAATACCACTTTTATTGAAAAGGTCAATAACAAGTATTTTTTCAAATTTCGCAATATTGACTACCGCTTCGGCAAATTGTGCCAAATTCTGCTCGTTTTTAGGTTTATATGAGCCGATAGCATTATTTTTGGCGTTGTTGACATACACAAAATCGCCACGTTGGAGAGGTGTAATCAATATAATTTTTGCATTCGGATTCAGGCTTTTCAGTTTATCAATAATGATTCTGAATGAACCATGAACCGTATTATTACCAGTATTATTCTGATAATCCTCAAGTTTACCAAGTGGACGCCCTCGCCACCAATCGTTCGTGCCGAGAAACACAGAATATACATCGGCCGAAACCAAGCCAAGTTCATTGATTTTTTCGGCAATTCCGCCCGATGTCCAGCCATTATGACCTTGATTGATGAATTTTATGTACGGAAGCTTTTCCGTAACCATCGTCATATAACCTTTTTTTACTCGATTGCCAGTCTGTTCGGGGTGGTCATTGAGATACGTAATCGAGTCGCCGATAGCTACCCAAGTGATTTCTTTGGGTTTGAAAGATAAAAAACTAAGAAGAATCAGGCTAATAATTAATACTTTTTTCATTTTCGATTGAATAGTGTTGCAAAAACAAAGCTATTCAGAAAACTAAAAAAAGAATAAAAATAAGGCAAAATTATTTTTTCGCTCCGTGTTCAACTTCTTCGATTCTAAAAGCCACCATAAGTTTGATTAACTCAAAAGGCATTGGTTGGTTGAGCGGAAATTGTATCGAACCTTTTCCAACTTTATATGTTGATAATGATTCTTTGAAAGCCAGATTTCCCGACGGCAAAGCATAAAAACCAATGTGGTTTTTGAAAGCTGCAAAATAAACCAGCACTTTGCTTTGCTTAAAAGCGGGCATATTATAACTGATAACTTCTTGTGCTTCGGGTGCGGCTTCTTTGATACAACTACGAATTTGGTTCAGAATTTCGCCAACTTCTTTGCTATAATCAGCAATATATTGGTCGATATTTTGGTATGTTTTCTTATTCATATTTATTTCATCAGTTTACTAATACAAAAATAAAATAAATATTTTGATTTCAAATTGTGTAAAAAACTACTCGTTAAGTTGGAAATTTGTGGTAAAATTATTCAGAAAATTAGTTTCCTTTTGTCTTTATTTCCTTTTTTAAGTTTTTTAAATCATTGAGCCTTCCAAAAAATATAGGAAGTAAGGCTATGGGAATAAAAGATATTGATATTGCATAAAAACCTTGTCGGATACTTAAAAATATTGCTGCAAATACTGATACCATAATTATTCCAGAAAAAATAAATATCTTAGTTTTGACCGTTTTTGCTTGTACTTTGAGTTCGTGCAAAGTCATTTTTGCGTAAGGGTTTTCTTTCATCATGCTTATTGTTTGTTTTTGGGATTGACAAATTTAGGTAAAAATTATATTTTCAAACTACCTTTAAAATTCTGTAAATTCATTATTAACCCAATTTTTTGTGAAGTATTTCGTAGTTTTGTACTTCATTTGTAATCAAATAAAAAATAAGTACGGAATATCGTATGAGAAAGAAAATTGAAATTCTGTCACCTGCCAAAAACCTGATTCAAGGTATGGCCGCAATCAATGCAGGTGCAGATGCTGTATATATTGGTGCTCCACAGTTTGGAGCAAGAACCAACGCCACCAATTCGATTGAAGACATTACCGAAATGGTGCGTTATGCTCACTTATTCAAGGCACAAGTTTTTGTGGTAATCAATACGATTTTGTACGATGATGAACTGAATCAATGCAAAAAACTGATTCGTGACTTATACGATATTGGCGTTGATGCCCTCATTGTTCAAGATATGGCCATTATGGAAATGGACTTGCCGCCAATCGTGATTCACGCCAGTACGCAAGCTAATAATCGTGACGCAAAACACGTAAAGTTTTTGGCCGATGCAGGCATGAAACGTGCCGTTTTGGCCAGAGAACTCAATCTCGACCAAGTGCTTGAAATCCACGAAGCCACTGATATTGAACTCGAATTCTTTGTTTCGGGTGCATTATGCGTGTCGTTTAGCGGAAATTGTTACATGAGTATTGCAGGCGGCGAACGCAGTGCCAACCGTGGCTCTTGTGCTCAAAACTGCCGACTGCCATATAATTTAACTGACGGAACTGGCAAAACGCTCATAGCCAACAGTCATTTACTTTCAATCAAAGATTTAGATTTAAGCGACCAGCTTCCCAATTTGATTGAGGCTGGGGTTTGTTCATTCAAAATCGAAGGGCGTTTGAAAGATATTGTTTATGTGAAAAACAATACTTCGTTTTTGAGAAAGAAATTAGATATATTTTTAGATGCTAATACCGAAAAATTCCAAAAAGCGTCGTCGGGTAGAACATTCTATAATTTTGAGCCAGAAATGGACAGAAGTTTTAATCGTGGCTATACCGATTATTTTGTAAACAAACGTAAAGAGAAAATCGGTAATTGGGAAAGTCCAAAATCGCAGGGACAGTACATAGGAAAAGTAATTGAAATTAAAGCCAATGGCTATATTATTGAAAATTACGAAAAGCTAAACAATGGTGATGGGCTTTTTTTTATCAACGCCAATGGCGAAGCTGATGGAGCCCAAATCAATATCATTTTCAATAATATTGTAATACCAAATACCTTTAAGCCGTTGCCAGTTGGTACACTTATCTACCGAAATTCTGATGCTGAGTTCAACAAAATGGTTGAAAAGGAAAATAGTGCGGTCAGAAAAATTGGTGTGAAACTATATTTCACCGAAACTGCCAATGGCTTTGAGCTAAAAGCCATTGACGAAGACGGACATCATAATATAGTAAATATGCAATCCGAAAAAGTGCTGGCAAATTCGGCTGATTCGGTTATTCCGAATATCAAGAAAAACTTGGTAAAAACAGGAAATACGCCTTTTATTGTTGATGATATTGAGGTTGTGTTTTCGGGAAATTGGTTTTTACCAATCTCGAAAGTTAACGAAATCAGAAGGGAGGTTTTAGAGCAGCTTGTAGATATTCGTGTGAAAGAATACTGCCGAGAAACTTATCAAATTACAAAAACCGACCATCCATACCCTGTACAGAAACTTGATTTCATGTACAATGTTTCAAATAAATTGGCGAGAGCTTTTTACAAACGTCACGGTGTTACAGAAATCGAAAAAGCATTTGAACTACAATGGGACCCCGGCAAAGCACGAGTAATGACTACCAAATATTGTGTAAAATATGAGCTTGGTAAGTGTGCGAGATTTCAACGTGAAACAATGGGCGAGAAATTGGTAGAGCCATTAACCCTGAAACATGGTGAAAATGAATACAAATTGAAGTTTAATTGCAAACCTTGCGAAATGGAAATTTGGGAAAAAGATGCCGAATTAGAGTTTGAAGACGAAGATGAGCAATTGGGCTGGACGGTTTAGAAATAGTATATAAAATTACCAATATATTAAAAGCCGTTCGTTGGAGAAAATCCAAGGAACGGCTTTGTTTTTTTGAAGATGTCATATTATTTTGCCCAAACAACTGCTTTGCTATAAGGTTGAAAAATTACAGGCCCAATTAATCCATATTCTTGAATTGTATAATGTAGCGAAAGTGAGCCACTAAACGGGGTCGCCCGTGCGATTGAAAATAAAAACACAAGTTCAATATCATTTATCTGGCATAAACAAAAGATTGGATATATATTAGTCAACGAAAAAGGCTTGGCGTTTGTTGGGGAATTAACATTCCAGCCAATAACCGAAGCCTAATGATTGCAATATTGCTGATGTTTTATTCATAAGCCAAATTTATAACGTCCAGCCCAAACTGAAGCACAATAAAGTACAAATGCTGAGGCTATATTCGTCAAGCCCCAATAATGCCAAACCCTATGTAGGCTGCTGTTGTTTTTCTTTTTCAGCCCTTCTTGATTTTATAAATACGATTTACAATTTCAGTTCTTTTGTTTCCTGTTGGCTCGTCTTTATTTGTCTTTGAAGTTCAATAAATTCATTTGCTTTGTCCAGAAAAATTCTGCTTTGTAGAACTGTTTCAAGCCAGTTGCCAAACTCTACAAATTCTATGTCATTAATTGAGTAATGAAAATACTCAACTAACGATTCATATTCCCAATTTGAAGTTTCATTTTTGTCAAGATTTAATGGCTCTTTCCCAAGAAAGTGATCGAACAAATATGTATTTGAAAAGAAAGTTGTAAGTGCTTTTTTCTCTGCTTCTGATATCTTGTCACACTTAAATAATGTAAATGTCCACTCAAATAAAAATATTGGATGTCCACTGTCATCTGAAAAGTTTTTGTCAAACCAAGCAAAATATTTTAGTCCTCCTTTGTAGTCACAAATTTTTATAAATTGGTCAGGAATTATGTATCTAATTCCTTGTCCATCGTGATACTCTCCACCCCAAAACCTTTTGTCTGTTGCAAGTGCTTTTTTGTATTTGTTAATCTTCAATTTTACTCTCTCAATTTGCTTTTCTGTCATATTTTACAAGTGTCTTGGTACAATAGCAGCCAACGTTTTTCGGGCTTGGCGAAGGTGGGGAATTT
>CAMAQF010000082.1 GCA_945860265.1 Emticicia agri
GAATCATAGCTATTTGAATAATGAAGACTGACTTGTTTAATAGTTTTTTTGGAAAATAAAAATAGCCAAGGAGAAATTGATTATCGAAATCAAAAATACTAGAATTTTGAACATTATCAAAAACAAGAAAAGAATTCCTGCAAAAAATAGCCTCTGTAAGTAAATATCAGCAGAAATGCCGTTGATATATTGCGTATGATGATTGAGAAATATCATCGAAAGAACAAAAATAATAAGTTGAAAGGCAAAAAGATAACTAACGCCATCGGGTAGATTTCGGAGTATAACAATGAATTCAGGTATAAGTAGAAGAGAATAGGTGAGAAAGTAGCCCAAAATTCGCTGCTGTAAACTGAGTGGAAGATTGCGATTAAAAGACAAAAACTGGTTTTCATAATTGAAAAATTGTTGACAAAAAACGGTATGTCCTGCCGCAGCAATGAGACCTCCGATTGCCAAAAGGCGTTCGTCGTAAAGATCAGTAGGGTAGAGGCAACAAACCCCAATGAGAATTAAGCAAGTAAAAAGTTTACTTATTAACAATAAAACGGGTTGTTTGGCAAATAAATATCTGATAAAAAAAAGATAAGGAGGGGTTCTGAAGCGGCTAAGAAGGTTTTGGATTCTTTTGGGCGAAGCTCGAACAACATTTGGGTGCTTAATACGATATTCGTAGATAATGATTCCTGCAATAATTGATAAAAAATTGAAGCCAATAATAGATGAGGTTTCTATAATTTTATTTTGTTCAATGCCTATTTTTATCATCCAAAGTGAATAGAGTATGGTGAGTTGAAGCAAAGAAAACTGCATCAATCCCAAAGCAATATAGCGTTTTAGTGGTGAAAAAAGCCGAATATTATACAAAAACTCATTGTTTTTAGATTCAAACATTCGGAGACAGAATAGAATCACTTTTAGAGCATGCAATGCCCAACCAATAAATATTAAAACTAAAAGCGAAGGCAGATTTAAAGCACTTTTAATAATGGTTTTATGTTCTTCGGCACGCAGAAATCCAAATGATACCATCATTATAGCAAATATAAATATTGCATTTTGACGATAATACTCTTTTGTAATTGTCAGGCTCAGTATGCGTGAGATTGTTTTCATAATTGTGTAATAGTTTGATTTTGAACCAAATACATATTTTTTATGGCAAGTTTCTCAAATCTAAAATCTTGATGTGAAGAAAGTAAAAAGCTCACTCCTTGTTTTTCGGCATATTCTTTCACGAGTTCATAGATAATTTGCACCGAGCGGTCGTCAATCGTAATGAGGGGTTCGTCGAGCATTTATTAAGCTGGGTTTTCCGAGAAATGCACTCAATAATGATATTTTTTTTAGCATTCCACTTGAATAGGTTCCGATGGCCGATTTCCAATAAACATCCACACCCAAAATCTCGCTAAGTTTTTTGAGCTGCGAAGGGTCTGCTTTTTTCGCTTCTGCAATAAAATTTAATAAATCGAAGCCCGACAAATAATCAGGATAGTGTGGGTCGGCTTCGCTCATGTTTACCAGCATTCGATAGGAGACGGCATCTTTCCTTATGTCAAGATTATGCCAAGAAATTTCGCCTTCAAAAGGAATGATTCCTGCTACTGAACGAAAAATAGTTGACTTCCCCGAACCGTTAATTCCCTTAAACCAATGAATTCCTTCGGGGATTTCTAAATTCTCAACCGCAACGATTGTATGGTTATTATAGCTTTTTGAATAACTTTTGACTTTTAACATGTTAACAAATGACGATTTTTTGAATAACTATTTACGATTTTTTTGATTTACATCCAAAACATTTACATAAACGGTATTTCCAGAAAAGTCTAAAGTCATATTTTAAAAATATTTTTAAAATATACTTCTACATAATCTTTGAAAAATAATATTTGGCAATTGGGGTTAAAAAGGGTCAAAAAAATGGTTTTTGTATTATTATGAGGAACTATTGTAAACTGATTCGAAATAGTGATATTTAGACTTTTCTTTAGTCTATTTAATTAATAGGATTATTAGACTTTTCTTTTGAAGTATTTCAAAAATCATTATAATATTCTAAGATTCTTCTATAATTTTAAAACAACTTTCATAAATTAACGATTTCTTAATTGACTTGTATTCAATTACTTACATACATTTGCATCACAAAGGTTTTCAAAGAAGACGAACATCTTATATGACTTTATTTAGTTTTAAATTTTTAAAAATCTACTCCAAAGGAAACAAAATCAAAGAAAATTATGAAGAAATTAGCATTAGTATTAGCACTTGCCACGACAATCGTCTCGGTATCATTCACGCAATGAATGGGACAAGCGAAAGCTGCTTCGGGAAAAATTAGCTCAATAGCTAACTTTACAAATCTGAGCGTTCAAGACATGGGTAGTCTTCGCTTAAAGTTAGCTATTGAGAACCCTTTGCGACAAAAGACAAAAATTTATTTAATGGATAAAGACAATAATGTGTTGTTCGACGAATACTCTTTGAGTAGTATGAAATACATTAAGTTTTTTGACCTTTCTAACTTGGCAGATGGAAATTATACTTTTGTTGTTGTATCTAGCAAGGATAAAATGAAAAAAGACTTCTCAATAAGTACCAAAACTCTCCGTGATGTTTCATTGGCGAGCAATTGATTTGGCTTACATTTTTATACTTAAAAGGCACATAGTTGCAAAGGTTCAAAGGCGACCGTCGCTCGGTGCAAAGTGCTGAAAATGAGGCAATTAAATATTTAAATTTCGCAAAGCATTTTTGGAAAAGAAAAAAATAATAAACAGCATTTAAACAATTATTAAAATGAACAAGAACACAAAAAATATCATCAAGGCTATTGCATTAGTATTTACAATTGCAACAGGTACAACACAAGTAACGGCTCAAACTAAAGTTGCAGTAGATAAAGTTACTTCAACTGAGAAAAGTTCTTTAAGTGTACAAGATTTAGGTAGCCTACGTTTCAAATTGACTTTTGAAAACCCATCTAAGCAAAAAACTAAAATCTCTTTGATTGATAGTGAAAACAATGTGTTTTACTACGTTTATCCATCAAATGATGTTCAATACGTAAAAGCATTTGATTTATCTAACTTGCTTGATGGAGAATATACTTTCTTAGTAGAATTAGGTACCGAAAAATTGAAAAAAGATTTTGTAATTACTACTAAATCTTTTCGTGGAATTGCATTGGCAAGCGACCGTAAATAACATAGAATGTTGTCAGAAAAGTCTAGACAAACTTCGTCAATATTAAAAACCTTTGTATTTAATTGTCAAGCCGCTGCATTGTAGCGGCTTGACTTTTTTATATTGCCACAGGAGCTTTAATGCCTGGATATGGGTCGTATTCTGAAAGAGTAAAATCTTCAAACTTGAAATCAAAAATGCTTTTTACGTCAGGGTTTAAAGTCATTTTTGGTAGTTTTCTTGGTTCACGAGAAAGTTGTTTTTCTACTTGTTCCAAATGGTTTGAATAAATGTGCGTGTCGCCGCCTGTCCAAATAAATTCATGGGCTTCGAGTCCGCATTCCTGTGCAACCATCATGGTAAAGAGTGCATAAGAGGCTATATTGAATGGAACGCCCAAAAACACATCTGCACTGCGTTGGTACAATTGGCAAGATAGCTTATTATCAGCCACATAGAACTGAAAAAACGCATGGCAAGGCATTAAAGCCATCTGTGATAATTCTCCAACATTCCATGCCGAAACGATGATTCGGCGAGAATCGGGTGATTTTTTTAATTGATTTAGCACATCTTTCAATTGGTCAATCATTTGTCCATTTGGAGCTTCCCAACTTCGCCATTGTTTGCCATAAACTGGCCCTAAATTGCCATTTTCATCAGCCCATTCGTCCCAAATTGAAACCCCGTTTTCTTTCAAATAAGCGGTATTCGTTTCGCCTTTGATAAACCAAAGTAACTCGTGAATGATAGATTTTGTATGTACTTTTTTAGTAGTAACCAAAGGGAAACCTTCTTGAAGATTGAATCGCATTTGGTAGCCAAAAACGCTTATCGTGCCAGTACCTGTTCGATCAGTTTTTTTTGTACCGTTTTCAAGAATATGCTTTAATAAATCGTGGTATTGCTTCATTTGGGATGAATTATTGAAGTTTTTTGGCAAAGATAATACATAAAGGTTCTTTTTCCATATAAAAAATAAGCTTATCAAATTTTTACAAATTCAAGCTTTTGAGCTGAGAAAAACAAATCTATCAAGAAATTTTAAGCAGTGAAATTTGGCGTTTTTACCATCGAATTGAGTATATCATTCAAACTTATTTCCGAAAAAAATCACGTCGGCGTTGCTTCCTAAAATAGTTCTTAAAACCCAAATAAAGAAAGAGAATAGCAGCTACGCCAAATAAAAATGAAAGAGAATTGAGCGAAACCAACGCAAGCAAAATTGCAATACCTAAGATGATTAGGCCTGTATAAATTGTAGAATTAAGAGGCACTTCCTTGGGATTGCGTTTAATGAGCTTCTTGTGATAATTTACTGAAATTGGAGTGTTTGTTCTATAAAAATCAACTTTTGGCTGCCTAATAATCCTTTTTTTGATTTTACTTTTATCGAACTCTTCTTCATTTATTGGACGAGCTTCAATAATAAAATTCTCTGATAATTTTGGTTCGGTTGAAATTATTGTAGCATTATCAAGAGAAGCACTTAGCTGAATATCAGGCTGAATAATGTGAGGTTTTGGTTCATTATTTTTTTTGGCAGGAATGTAGCTCGAATAGGCCGATTGTTGAAAATATGCTATATCTTTTTTACAAGATACTAACATATAAAAACATAATAAAAGCAGAAGGTGTCTCATTAGATAATAGTCGAAAGTTTATTTTTGATAAATAAAACGTTGACTTTATGATTTTGTTGTAGCGTTTATTTTAACTTTTGAAACCAAAGAAAGGTTTTGATAGTTTATATTTAGCATATTTGCGTAATTTTGTGAAAAGTTGATAGGATTGTATAGGCAATCAAACAACTAAATAGCTTTTGGGAAGCATTTGGTAAAAACTGCCGACGGTGAACCAAAGAATATAAACTATTTTATGATAGAAAGACCAATAACCGACTGGTTGCCACTTACCAAAAAAGAGGTCGAAAAAAGAGGCTGGGATGATGTAGATGTAGTATTGATTTCGGGTGATGCATATGTTGACCACCCCGCTTTTGGGACAGCTGTAATTGGGCGAATTATTGAAAGCGAAGGCTTTAGAATTGCAATCGTTGCTCAGCCAAATTGGCAAGACGATTTGCGTGATTTTAAGAAATTTGGTAAACCTAAATATTTCTTCGGAGTAACGGCAGGTTGCATGGATTCGATGGTGAATCACTATACTGCTAATAAACGTTTACGCTCTAACGACTCCTACACTCCGGGAGGTGAAGCAGGTTTCAGACCTGACTATGCTACCACTGTTTACTCCAAAATATTAAAGCAACTTTACCCCGATGTGCCAGTGCTAATCGGTGGAATTGAGGCATCACTTCGTCGTGTAACGCACTACGATTATTGGAAAGATGAACTTATGCCTACAATTTTGGCCGATTCACAGGCCGATATGCTGGTTTATGGCATGGGCGAGCAGCCGTTGCGTGAAATGCTTAGTCGCTTGAAAAATGGTGAAACATTTGAACAAGTTAGAGATATTAATCAGATTGCTTATTTGCATGAATACCACGACAATGTTCCTGACCATAAAGGTTGGAATTCAATTGAAATTGCAAGCCATGAGGTTTGTTTGGTGGATAAAATAAAATATGCTTCAAATTTTAAGGTTGTTGAAGTAGAATCGAATAAATGGCAAGCAAATAGAATTTTACAGAAAGTTGGAGAAAAGACATTGGTGATAAATCCACCGTTCAAGACAATGGACGAGAAAGAAATTGATCAATCTTTTGATTTGCCTTACACCCGTTTGCCGCACCCGAAATACAAAAATCGTGGGTCGATTCCTGCCTATGATATGATTAAGTTTTCGATAAATATGCATCGTGGATGTTTCGGAGGTTGTAGTTTCTGTACAATTTCTGCCCATCAAGGCAAGTTTATTGCTTCCCGTTCCGAAACTTCGATTATGAAAGAAGTGGAAGAAATTGTGAAACACCCCGAATTTAAAGGTTATATCTCAGATTTGGGTGGGCCTTCGGCCAATATGTATAAAATGAAAGGCAAAGATGAATCTATTTGTAATCGTTGCCAAGCTCCGAGTTGTATTCATCCTGTTATTTGTTCGAATCTTGATACGTCACACAAGCCAATTACTGAGATTTACCGTAAAGTAGATGCTCATCCTGAAATAAAAAAGGCCTTTGTAGGTTCGGGTGTGAGATATGATTTATTGGTCGATGATTTCAACAAAAATAACAAAGATGGCAATCACGACGAGTATATGGAGCAGCTCGTAACTCGCCATGTTTCGGGACGTTTGAAAGTCGCTCCAGAGCATACATCAGATGATACGCTGCGTGTGATGCGTAAGCCATCGTTTAAATACTTCAAGAAATTCAAAGAAAAATATGATAAGATTCAAGACAAGCATAATTTAAAGCAGCCCTTGATTCCGTACTTTATTTCTTCGCACCCAGGTTGTGAAGAGGCTGACATGGCCAATTTGGCCGCAGAAACCAAAGATTTGGGCTTTCAGTTGGAGCAAGTGCAAGACTTTACGCCAACACCCATGACCGTTGCCGAGGTGATATATTATACAGGCGTGCACCCATATACGCTTCAACCCATCAAAACCGCCAAAACTCGTGAAGAAAAACTGGCTCAAAACCGATTCTTCTTTTGGTATAAACCTGAATTTAGAACTTGGATACGTAGCCGATTGCACAAATTGAATCGCCCTGATTTGGCTGATAGATTGCTTTCAAGTCCGAAGAAAAAAGAGCAGGATTCGGTGGCAGTCGGAGATATGAAGAAGAAAAAGAAGAAATGGTAGTTTATAAATATCTTTGGTTATCAATAAACGTCGGCAAGTATTTTAACTTAGTCGACGTTTATGTTTTACTGCTTCTGATAAACTCTCACATAATCAACTTCATATTTGATGAGCTTTGTTTCTTGTTTTGGTGCACCACCATTTTGACCGCCAATTGCTAAATTTAGCAGCAGAAAATGCGGTTGTAAAAAAGGATTCCTCCCATCTGGATTAATCGTTTCTGAAAGCAAGGTCGAGTTGAGCAATTCATTATCTAAATACAGATTAATACTTTCTGGAGTCCAATCCATTCGCCAAATATGAAATTGATTTACCCAATCTTTATTTTTATCTGAAAAATGTTTCAGACTCGTTTTTGAGTCGTCCCATTTGGCAACGTACTGTTTATTAGTTCCATAAGCAACGTTTGCCAAAATGGTTGGTTCTGATTTTACTCTATAAAACTCCATTATATCAATTTCACCATTCGATGGCCATTGTCCATTATTACCCAAAGTCCAAATGGCTGGCCAAGAGCCGAGCGTTGAGTCGATTTTAGCTCTTACGAGAAATGTGCCAAATTGCCATTCTTGTAAGCCTTTGGTTTGGATACTGGCAGATGTAAAATTAATTTCTTTTCTATTTTTTCGCCAATTTCGATTCCCTTCTTCAAAGTTTGGATTAGTAATTTGTACTCTTTTCCCTTCAATCAGCAAAACTCCATTTTGGCAATTAACATTTTCTTCTTGATACCATTGCAGTTCTTCATTTCTTATAAAACCTTTTTCTGACCTCCAAAATTTAGGGTTTGGCTTTCCATTTTCATTGAATTCATCTTGCCAAACGAGTTTCATTCCTTTAATTGCTTTCGCTTCTTTGAAATCGGGGAGGAAAGAGTCGTATTTCTGCCCGTAGGCACTGAAAATGCTTAAAAATAAATAGAGTAGCTTACTTATTTTCATAGAATATTTATAATTAGGTTTTACAAATATAAGAAATACTTTCATTTTCTATCATGCGGCTTAAATTCATTGAACCACATTCCTACCTATTGTTATTCGTACCGCTTGAATTTTGAGCAGAGACGAAGTCTAAATACTCTATTTATAGGTTGTTCTATTTGTTTTGTCTAAAAAAGCACCCAAATAGTCGATTGAGGTTTTTGAATTCGTCTAATTCTATTATATTTATATAAATTAACCAAAATAGCTTACCTAAATGAAGAAAAAGAATCTCATCAGTCTCTCAGTTGCATTTGCATTTTTAGCATTATCAATTACTGGCATTTTAATGTATGTCAAGCAAAAAGCTCATGCAGTAGAAATTACCCACACAATTTTCGGATTGATTTTTGTAAGTTTTGCTATTTTTCATATCGTTAATAACTGGTCTTCGATTACTGCTTATTCAAAAGAACGCAAGAGTGGAAAAGTCCAAAAAGAATTAATTATTGTTGGAATTTCTTTTGTCGTAATTTTGGTAGCTGCGGCTACTGAATTATTAGAACCAGTTGCTGAAGCCGGAAGAATATTTGCAGAAAAAAGACCACCAAGAACAGAGCAACTTACTTTCAATGAAGTTATAACGAACAAAGATGCCAAAGGAACACCATTGAACATTATGGTACAAAAAGCGAAGGATACCGAACTTCCAGTAGTAGCCATTTGGGTTGAAGACTCTGCCCATAATTTTGTAGAAAACCTTTTTGTGCCTGCCAAAACAGCTGCAATGCCAGCCGATGAAGAAGAAGCTCGTGAAGGGCATTTCGATATTGCCGATTTCAAAGCTGAAACTTTAAGCACTTGGTCGGTCAAAGCAAAAATCAAAACGCCAAATTTTGAACAAGAAACACCTCATGAAAATTTCATACTGAAAACAAATACTTTAGCTAAAGGTCAGTTTTTTGTGATTCTTGAAGTAAAAAGCAAAGATAAAGTTGAGCTTTATGAATGCCAAGTTAGTAAAGTAAATGGAGATGTATTTAAACTAAAATCAAAAGATAACACCTTGATTAAGAGTGCTTTGGTAGAATTGTGATTTTGATATTTGATAAATTATATAAGATTTGAGAGAAAGGCTAAAGAATAAAATCTCCTGACTTTACCTCGAATCTCATTTCTATTTTTCTTACTTTTGCCAAAAAAACTTCATCTTATGGAACAAACACTTCTTGATTCAATACCTTCGCTTGATTTGGCTGACTTTACCTCGGGCAATGACGCTCGTAAAAATAAATTCGTTCAAGAGCTTGGTAATGCCTTCAATACTATTGGTTTTGTTGCGTTAAAAAATCATGGTCTTTCAGATGAACTTCGTGAAAAATTATACGCAGCTGTTCAGAAATTCTTTTATCAACCCGACGAACTCAAGCAAAAATATGAGTTTTCGGAGCTTTTAGGGCAAAGAGGCTATATTGGCAAAGGAAAGGAAACAGCGAAAGGCTTTACAAAACCTGATTTGAAAGAGTTTTTTCACGTCGGTCAGCCTGTAGCGGAAGGCAAAATGCCATCAAATATTTTTCCTGTTGAAGTACCCGAATTTGAACAATTTACAATCGAAGTTTATCAAACTTTTGAGAAAACTGGGAAAACGCTTCTTCGTGCAATTGCTTTATACTTAGGGCTTTCGGAAGATTTCTTTGAGGAAAAAGTACGTAATGGCGATAGCATTTTACGTGCTTTGCACTATTTCCCAATCGAAAACCCCGATGTTTTGCCTGAAGGTGCAGTACGTGCCGCCGCTCATGGTGATATAAATTTGATTACACTTTTGATGGGAGCATCGGCTGATGGTTTGGAAGTTTTACGTTTAGATGGGAAGTGGATTGCCGTAACGGCACTGCCTGAGCAAATAGTTATAAATGTTGGTGATATGCTCGATCGTCTGACAAATCATAAATTGAAGTCAACGATTCACCGAGTGGTAAATCCACCTCGTGAAAAAATGAAAACTTCACGTTTCTCGATACCATTTTTCATGCACCCACGTGGCGATATGGACTTGACTTGCTTGGAATCTTGCATTGATCCTGAAAATCCTCGCCTCTATGAAAATATGACAGCTGGCGAGTTTTTAGCAGAGCGTTTAAGTGAATTAGGTTTTAAAAAATAAACCTTTCTTCGGCTTTCGACAGTCAGTTTTCAGAGAAAAAGTTTATGCCGAACATAAAAGTAAGAAATACATAAATCAAAAGCTAACAGCCGAATGCTGAAAGCCGAAAGCTAATATGGCCAAAACTCGTCAGATTCGTTATATCATTTTCTTGAAAGACGTGCTGATACTTGCCCTCACTTGTTTTGGTGGGCCGCAAGTACATCTGACGATGTTTTTGGATAGGCTCGTAAAAAAGCATAATTACATTTCAGAAGCCGAGATTCTCGAACTTCAAGCCCTTTGTCAAGTTTTACCCGGCCCCACTTCCACCCAAACCATTACCGCCATTGGCTTTCGTTTGGGTGGAGCAGGTTTGGCATATCTTACACTTTTAGTTTGGATACTTCCCGGTACTTTACTCATGGCGATGGCAGCTTTGGGAGTCACATACGTAGAAAAAGACCAACTCACAAATCTCACTCGGTTCATCAAACCGATGGGAGTTTCTTTTATCATTTTTGCAGCTTTTTCGATTGGAGTCAAAGTAATTAAAACCAAAACTAGTGTATTTTTAATGCTCTTGTCTGCAGTGGCGGCGTTCGTATTTCCTTCACCGTATATTACGCCAATTTGGATTTTATTGGGAGGTTTGGCGACGTCATTTAAGTTTGGCGAGCAAGAAAAAATGGAAAAACAGCCTATCAAAGTCGAATGGTCGAATTTCTTTCTTTGGTTGGGTGTGTTTATGTTTTCGGTTGTTTTGGGTAAAATTACGAATAATTTACCAATTCGTCTTTTTGAAAATTTTTATCGAAATGGCAGTTTAGCTTTTGGCGGAGGACATATTTTAAAGCCACTTCTTTACAACGAATTTGTAGAATTTAAGCACTACTTATCTGCCGATGAGTTTTTGTCGGGTGTTGCAATTGTTGAAGTTGTTCCTGGACCAGTTTTTTCGATTTCGGCTTTTGTAGGGGCTTTGTCCATGCGTGAGTGGGGGACGAGTGGCGAAGTTTTGGGAAGTATTGTTGCGTCAGTTGGGATTTTTCTCCCTGGTACATTCCTAATATTCTTTGTGATACGATTTTGGAACGAACTCAAAAAATACCGTGGAATCAGAGCCTCACTCGAAGGTATCAATGCTGCCAGCACAGGTCTAACAGCAGCAGCGGCCTTATCGCTCTACCGACCAATGGCTTTAGACTTAGTTGCTGATTTGACAATTATTCTTACGCTAATGTTGCTTCAAACACGCCTTGTTCCAACGTATATTATCATTTTTATCGGTTTGTTTTTGGGTTGGGTGATAATTTAATTTGCGAGACAAGTAACACAAATCACTATCATTTGCTGCGAAAACATTCTGTTTAACAACAATTAACAATCTTTTCTTCACCCTCCTTTCAAAGATTTGCCGTAAATTGCGTTATTGTTTGAATAACGAATATCTAGATTCGTTTATAGTACACCGCTATTTTAGCCTTTGAATATTTAGATGAACAAAAAACCTATATTTATAACACTTTTATTATCAATGGTTTATGGGTTTTCATTTGCCCAAATTCTTGATGATTCTACAAAGCAAGTTTATAGCACCAAGACCGTCAAATTTATCCTCGAAGACGATATTCTAAATAATCGAAAAACTTTTTATAATCCCGATACGACGCTTTCAAACTTTCATTTATTTGACTTTAATCTTCGCAGTGGGCTTTTTTATCAAGACTTAGGAAATATCGGAACGGCAATAAAACCACTTTTTTTTACGCCTGCCACTGATATTGCCAAGAATTTAGGGTTTTCAGCATATAGTGCTTATGCCTTCGATGTAAGAAAAACCACCTATTTTAATACAAAATCGCCATACACAAATGTCAATTATGTACAGTCAGGCGGAGGCACTGGCATTATGCACTTTACTCACTCACAAAACATCAAACCTCGACTAAATGCCACAATTGATGTAAGACGATTGTCATCATCGAAGCAATATGGAGCTCCACAAACTCGTGAGGAACGTTTGGTTGATAGCTGGGCAGTAATGCTTCATGCAAATTATGAGTCGAAAAATGAGAAATACATTATTTTAGGAAGTTATAATCATTTCAATCATGCTCCGCTTGAGCAAGGAGGTATCAAGCCATTATCGGACAAAAGTACTTTTGTGGCTGAAAGCAGCTTAGGAAATTACAGAGATTTTCTGTCTAAGCTCAAAGGTGCATCTTCACGCGATTGGCGAAACGAATTACACCTTTATCACCAATATAAACTCACAAATGGATTTCAGGTATATCATATTTTAGATTATCAGAAACGAAGAGATTTATATACTGATATGAATTTTGGTTCAGATTCGGCTGCTCGAAGTATATTTTATTTTACTAAACCACAAAGTTCGAAAGATACTCTTTCAATGGATTTGCGTTATCGTCTATTTGAAAATAAATTTGGGGTGAAGGGAATCTATAAAGGATTTGCATACAGACTCTATTTACGTCAGCGTTTTTATAATTTAAAATCTGATTTTGGTGGTGATACCTTGCGACTTAAACTTAAAACCGAAACCCTTGTAGGTGGCTGGACCAATTATTTCTTCCCTGATAGCGTACGAAGAGTATATGCAGAACTTGAGCTCGGAACTATCGGTTCAATCGGGAATCTAAAACTTCAGGCAGAATATTTAAGTCCAAAATTAAAAGCTGGGTTTTCGTTGCTGCGTGTTCCTCCAACAATTCTAGATGAGTATTTTTATAGTCATGCTTATAAGTGGAATAATAATTTTAAAAATACTACAACGGTCAATTTTTATGCTTCAACCAAAATACGCAGAGGAAATTTTGTGCTTTCGCCAGACGTAACTAATTCATTAATAACCAATTTTATCTATTACGACAAAAAAGCTCAAGTAAAGCAAGATTCCTCGGCTATTAATGTTTTTAGAGTTGGACTTGGAGTAGAATATCGCTGGCGTAGATTGCTGATAACCAATCAGTTTTATTATAATGCGAACTCGGCCGAAAACCGTTTTCCAACGCCAAAAATTGCTAATAATACAACTTTTGCCTACGAATTTATCTATGCCAAAATTTTGCATATAAATGCTGGAGTTGAGGTTTATTACCGTTCGGCTTATTATGCCAATAATTATATGCCACTTACTCGTCAGTTTTTTTTGCAAGACCAACAAAAAGTCTGGGGAACTCCAGTAGTTGATGTTTTTGCCGATTTAAAAATCAATAAAGTAAGACTTTTTTTTAAATTTGCTCACGTCAATCAAGGCTTTCCGAGTAATGGATATTACCTTAGTTCAACTTACCCAGGATTGAGACGTACATTTTTTTTGGGCGTAAATTGGCCACTTTTTGATTGATTGGGGAAATTAAATTTTACCACTAAAGCACTAAGAAAAGCTTAGTGAAACTTTTTGTTCCTTTGTACCTAAGTTGCAATAGAGATATAAAAATATTAATATACTTCTTATTTCTGAATTTAATTTCTCCTGTAATTCCGAAAAAAATGCAGACCAAAACTCATTTGATTTCTCTCCAACACTCCCAACACCCTTCCAAAGCAAGAAATTCTAAAAAACTTAATCATTCCCCATGAACAGTTCATTTGCCAGTTTTTCGATTTGTAAAATAGACTTACTCTATATGTTTTAAAGAGAATTGATTATTTCTTATATAAAATTCGACTTCATTATTGCTTTATCGCTTATAAGGTCGGATATTTGTAAAAAAAAGACCAATATTGGATGTCTGCTGAATTAGTTATTTTAATCAATATTTTGTTTTATTTATTCGGGTTTTCGTTTTTATTATACAAGCGAAATAAACTGAGTGAGCAATCCATTGGTTTACTTTCGATATTGATTAATTTTATTGGCTTACTTTTCTCGATGGGTATTCGCTGGAGTGATATTTCTGACGATGTTATTTCTTATAATTGGTTTTATATTAGCGATAAACTCTTTACGATTGATATTCTGCTCAACGACCTTACGTATTTGATGTTCTTTTTGGTTCAATTTATTGCACTTTGGGTACAAGTTTTCTCACTAAAATACATGCAAGGCGATCCAAGTTTTGGCCGCTATTATGCTTATGTCAATTTTTTTATTCTTTCAATGATTGGCATTATCATTTCGGGGAATCTCTTAATGATTTTTATGTTTTGGGAATTAGTGGGTTTATGTTCATATCTGCTAGTTGGTTTTTGGTACGAAAAAAAATCAGCAACTAATTCAGCAATGAAAGCATTTTTGGTGAATAGAATTGGGGATATTGGCCTTTTTATCGGAATATTATTAGTGTATAGATATTTCGGTACACTCAATGTAACAACTATTGTCGAAAAAGCTCAATTAATGTCGGCTGAATCGTTGAACAGCCCGATAATGACCACCATTGGCTTATTACTTTTTTGTGGATGTGTTGCCAAATCAGCTCAATTGCCTTTGCAAGTATGGCTACCTGATGCAATGGAGGGTCCAACGCCAGTTTCGGCGTTGATTCACGCCGCTACGATGGTTGTTGCTGGTATTTTTCTGATGGCCAGAATAGATCCAGTATTGTCGCCAGATACGCACCTCGTAATGGCTATTTTGGGAATGCTCACCATGTTTTTTGGAGCCTGTTCGGCACTTGTTCAATATGATATAAAGAAACTCTTGGCTTTTTCTACCATTTCTCAATTGGGTTTAATGGTAGTCGGAATCGGAGTTGGAGCTGTCAATACTGCACTCTTTCATTTAGTTACACACGCATTTTTCAAAGCAGGTCTTTTTTTGTCGGCAGGTGCAGTTATTCATCACATGCAACACGAACAAGATATGCGAAAAATGGGCAACCTTCGCCGAGAAATCCCAATTATTTATTATACTTTCACTATTTGTGCCGCCTCTTTGGCAGGGATTCCGTTTTTCTCTGGATTTTTATCTAAAGATGCCATTCTAGTTGCAGCCTTTGAATGGGCTTCGCATCAACAAAAACAAATATATTTTATTATTCCTGTTATGTGTTTGGTAGTTTCGAGTATGAGTGCTTATTACATAATGCGACAAGTATTTTTGGTGTTTTTGGAGCGAGAAGATAATCCACTTGAACTGATTTCCTCAGGTGCGAAAAGTTTATATAAAAATATGGCAAAACGTATTGAAGGAATCGTAAACATCGAAGAAGACGAAGAACGCCAGCAGGCCGAAATTAGGCATTCTGAGGAAGATTTGCTTGGTTTTTTATCAAAAATTGGCTTTATGGAGGTTTCATGTATCATTATGGCTATTGCCTCTTTTGGTTTTGTGTTTGCCGTAAATCCGTTCTTAACCGAAAGTAGTTGGTTTTTTCAAACTTTCCATAATGAAGCCATAAACTATCAATGGGTAATTTATATTGCTATTTTGGTTGCATTAAACGGAGTGCTTTTAGGCTATATTTTTACGAAAGAAGAAAGTTTCCAACTTGATAACGACGAACCTGGGCCAAAAGGAGAAATAGCTAATTTTATATTTAATAACTATTATTTGAGCGAGACATACCAAAAAGTTTTTGTAAAACCATTGCTTTGGATAAGCCCCAAAATCAATCTTTTCGATAGAAAAATGATTGACGGTATAGTAAATTCGGTTGGTAATTTGACTATTTCTTGGGCTTCATTGAATAATTGGTTTGAACGAAAAATTATTGATAGTTTTGTAGGTTTAGTAGCCGAAACATCGATAAAAATAGGCTCATACACTCGCCAAATTCAGAATGGTAAAGCCCAAACTTACATCATAACGATTTTTGTTTGTTTAGTTTTAATAATGATTTTATTGATGGTGTGAAAAAGCCCATAAACAAGCTTTAAATTATCAATGTTAAAGCGGAAAAATGGAGAAAAGATATTTAACAAACGAAATGTCTGTGGTTAGTGGACTATAGACTATTGACTAAAAAGCATGAATAATTTTTTACTATCAGCACTCATTTTTCTACCAATTGCTGGTTCGGTGGTGGTGTTGTTTTTACCAAGTACTTTCCGAGATTCATTTCGATGGATTTCGCTGATAGTGAGTGTTATTAATTTACTAAATATTCTGACGCTTTACAATAACTTTGATAGACAAGTGTCTAACTATCAGTTTGTTGAGCAGCACGAATGGATTCGTATGAGTCTCGGAAATCTCGGTGTCCTTTCAATTGATTACCTTTTGGGAGTCGATGGAATCAATATGCCCATGGTTTTACTTTCAGGAATTATATTACTTATTGGCTCAATTTCTTCATTTACTATTGAGTACCGCCAAAAAGCTTATCATTCATTATACTTATTACTTTCAGGAAGTATTATCGGTTGCTTTGTATCAATTGATTTTTTCTTATTCTTTTTGTTTTTCGAGTTTATGCTGCTTCCAATGTATTTTCTAATTGGAATTTGGGGAAGCGAACACCGAGAATACGCAGCAATTAAGTTCTTTATTTATACATTGGTTGGCTCGATACTCATTCTAATTGTGATGATAGGCTTGTCGATGTCGGTGAAAGATCCGTTTTTCTCGCAAGAAATGGGCAGAACTGTTCACACCTTTGATTTTCGACAATTGACTGATTTTAATAATTTTATTCCTCATAGTATTTTGCATCCTTATGAAAAGCAAATGATTTTTGGAGTGCCAGCCCGACTTTTTGCTTTCATACTATTGATTGTAGGTTTTGGAATAAAATTACCATCTGTACCTTTTCATACCTGGTTGCCTGATGCACACGTAGAAGCTCCAACACCAGTTTCGGTGGTTTTAGCAGGAATTTTATTAAAAGTTGGAGCTTATGGTTTCATTCGTATTGCCTATGGCTTCTTCCCCGATATAGCATATCAGTTTACTTATATTGTAGCGGGTGCAGGCGTCATTTCAATCATTTATGGTGCTTTAAATGCTCTTGCTCAAGAAGATTTGAAGAAAATGATTGCCTATTCGTCCATCTCTCACATGGGATTTGTACTTTTAGGTTTGGCTTCATTGACCCTTGAAGGTGTAAATGGTGCAATTTATCAAATGTTTGGTCATGGATTGGTCTCAGCCATGTTGTTTTTGGTGGCTGGAGTTATCTACGACCGTACATATAACCGACTTATCAAAAATTTTAGAGGTTTGTCAAGTGCCATGCCTTATTTCACCTTGGCGGTTGCCGTTGCATTTTTTGGAGCCTTAGGTTTACCGACATTGCCAGGTTTCATGGGCGAATTTTTCACAATATTAGGTGGGTTTCAATCAGAAATTTTACCTAATTGGGTTTCGATGCTCGCCATGCTAGGCATAGTGCTTTCAGCTGCTTATTTCCTTTGGACATTACAAAGGATGTTTTTTGGAACATTTTGGGCAAACAGTAACCAAGAAGGCAAAATGCAAGACCTCGATTTTCGTGAAATAGTAATGCTTTATTCACTCTCAGCCTTTTCAATCATTATTGGTATTTTCCCAAGCCTAATATTTGATATTTCAGGCGTATCTGTAAAAGCTTTTTTAAATGGGTTTTAGATTGGAATATTACATCAAGTGTGGCCTATCTTTTTTATGGTCAGATTTGAATGTTAGATTTGCCACACTTTTTTTTAGCCAACATTAAAGTTTTCAATGCTCGAAAAATTATCACATATTCTATTTAGTTCACGTTTGCTGTTGCCTGACTTGCTCTTTGGAGTAGTGTTTTTGGCGATAGTGGCTACTATTGCTTTTTCTCAAAAATTAGATGTTGAACGTACTTATAGGCTTTTTAATATGCTAATGATCACCGTATTAATTAGTTCAGGTTTAGTGTTTTATGCCTTATTTGAATTCTATAAGCAGGATTTCGAGTCAGTAAGTGCACTTTTTGGACAACTAATTTATTTAGATTCTATCAGTTTATTCTTCAAAATTATTATTTCCATTGCCTCTTTAGCGGTTTTGATTCATGTTTGGGTGTTGGGCTATAAAGTAGTAGGGGAGTTCTACGCCATTTTTATGGCCTTGGTCTGGGGATTATTCATCATGACCATGACCACAAACTGGCTCATGCTTTATGTTTCGCTTGAATTGGTTTCAATTTGCTCCTATATTTTGGTAGTTTTCAACAAAGAAAAAGATAATAGCGAAGCTGGTATCAAATACCTTTTGTTTGGAGCAACAAGTTCAGCTATTATGCTTTATGGTATTTCGTTGCTTTATGGAATGACAGGCACACTCAATTTCGTTGGACAAGAATTTGCTACTTTCTTAAGTCAAAATCCTACTTGGATTGTCCAAATTGCAGTTTTCATGACAATCGGTGGACTACTTTTTAAACTCTCAGCAGTTCCGTTTCATAGTTGGACACCCGATGTTTATGAAGCTACTCCAACACCAATCGTTGCATTTTTGTCAATAGCACCAAAAGCTGCCGTAATTCTTGTTTTGATTCGCTTATTCAGTTCATTGAGTATCGACTTCCGAATGATTATGGCCATTATAATCATGGCATCTATCACAATTGGTAATTTTTCAGCCTTGTGGCAAACAAACACTAAACGAATGCTCGGTTATTCAACAATAGCTCATGCTGGCTTTATGTTGGTGGGTTTGTTGGCAACAAATCCGATTGGTATTCAATCAACAATTTTCTATATCACTACATACCTTTTTATTACGCTTGCGGCTTTTTTGTTGATAGATTTAATGGCTCTAAAAACTGAAAGCTACGAACTTGAAAGTCTGCGAGGTTTGGGGCAGCAAAATACATTTCTGGGCTTGGCGGCTGTTATAATTATGATTGCGTTGGTCGGTTTACCACCAACTGTGGGTTTTACAGGAAAACTGCTCCTTTTTACCGCTTTATGGGAATCTTACCAATCATCCGGCAGTAATATGTTGTTGGTTGTACTCATATTTGGCTTACTAAACACTGCCATTTCGATATTCTATTATATCAAGATTCCTTATTATATGATTTTTAAAGAACCTAAAATTGGGGTACGCTACTACCCAATTGGCTTTATTCGCAATGGTTTTTTGTTAATTTTTCTGTTTTTTATCATCTATTTATTCATGAGTCCGAGTGGGCTTATCAATCTGATAGAGAGCTTGAAATTGGCATAATATATTTCTAAACATATTAAAAGTATTTTTTTGATACGTTTCTTTGCTCAATTGTACCGTAAAATAATATTTTTTGTTAATTTATTTGAAAAAATGGTTTCAAATAAATAAAGTTTTGTTAGAAAACGAAGTAAAACAAAGCATAATCACTTTTCTTCTTTAAATATAAAATGGCTTTTTGCAAAGCCTCTTTGCTTCTCACCATAGAATGAGAAAGTGCCTTTACTTACAACTGGTATAAACGGAATGATATTAAATTGAATCTGCTGCATTTAGATTAAATATTTTTGCCTGTTAAAGTTGCTATCTGCTCCAACGTATCTATTGCTTTTTTTAATTCATTACTAAACAAAGGTGTTTCAATATCATAGTGAGAGCTTGGGTTTAAAATTCTGTCTTTATAATCTTTTAAGTCTTGCAATAAAGTTGCTGGCAAACCATTGGCTGTTCCAAGTGTGATAACTTTTGTAATCAAGCCATCTAATTTCATTGGGGTAAAATCGCCACCTAATTGTTCTTGTTTTGTTAAGTATGCCTTGCAAAATTTTTCAACGCCTTGCCTTAAAGTATTTGCCGATGAAGAAAAATCCTTTTGTTTATATAAGGCTCTTGCTTTATTCACTTTTCCAGCATCTTTAATAACGATTGGGTGCAAGTTGGTATTTGCAGCATTAGCATCTTCAAACATTTGATAATGCACCAAGTTGGTTTGTGCCTTACGGTTGATTTTATCTTTTGCTAACTCGTATA
>CAMAQF010000083.1 GCA_945860265.1 Emticicia agri
AATATGATGCCCTAAATGCCAAAAACAATATTGATGTTTCAAAACTCTCATTGACTCAATTAATGGCGTTTCCGAATTTTAATACAATTGAGATTGAAAATAATTCGATAGAAGAAAAAACAGTTCCCTTGAATGATACTTACTTGCAAAATATTCTTTCTGGGTTTTATTTTCAACCAATTATTAAAAGTGCAGAATTACGAGTAGGAAGTGCCAATATAGGCATAAAACTCGCCGAAGCAGGTAAATATCCAAGTGTTTCTTTGGGTGCAGGATTCGGATCAGCATATTCGAGTGCAGCATCGAAGGAATATAATTATTTCAATCAGTTGGGCTTTAATTTGAATCAATTTGCACGTTTAAGTATAAATATTCCAATTTATGCCAATGGTCAAGTTCAAGGCAGAATCACAAATGCTCAAATCAATCAAAGAATTGTAGAAACTCAGTTATCACAAACAAAACTTCAAATAAAACAAGAAATTGAGCAAGCATATTTGGGTGCGAAAATTGCCCAAGAAAAGCTAAAGGCTGCCCAAAGGCAGGTTTCAACTCAACAAATAGCCTACGATTCTGCCAAAGAAAGGTACTTGGAAGGCTTACTTCATACCATAGAGCTAAATACTTTTAGTATCAATCTTGAAAAGGCAAAATCAAACTTGATTCAGTCAAAATACGAGTTTTATTTTAGAAAAACCATATTGGATTTTTATGTAAAAAGATAAATTGTTTCTAAATCACATCCCCAATCCATATCAAGTTTTGGCGAAGATTTTATTCCAATATTTTTTGTTTTTTGTCAGGTATCATAGTTTTTTCAATCGCTGGCTGCTGCCCTTATCGTTTTTCAATATTCATCAATGAATATTCTTATCCAAAAAACTTACTCCTCGATTTTGGTACATTTTTACCCCTTCCTTTTCTAGGGTTTTCCTGAGGTCTTCCATTGTTTTATGTTTAAGTAAATTTCTATCAATTTTATCTCGAATACTTTGAGCTAATGTGTTGCTCGAAATCTCTCGTTCTTTTTCTGGCAATAATGCTTTCATGTTTGGCGTAGTTTGCAATCCTAATTCAAGTTCAATTTTTCGACAAAATTTACAAGTTTTCAGATAACTATACCCATCATTGGCAGTAGTTTTGCCTTTATTTAGAATTTTGGCGATTTCTTCTAAAGATTTTCCTTTATATTATATCTCTTTTGCCAAATCCATTTGGTTTTCTTTGGTTGCAGAAATTGTTTCGTTGCCAATCTGCTGTGATTCATCAATATTATCTTCTAAGAAGTTAAACCAAAGAGAGTCTGCATTGAGTTTTAGGAGTTTCGCCTCGTCCGATTCTACATAATGCCTTGATTTCGATCGCTTGAAGATTCGATATTGAACATCTTGTTTACTTTTTTTCAAAAAAATATCGCTGTCAGTCAAATCAGATTTCACCTCCGAACCATTTTTTAAATCGCTCTCGGTAAGTAAATGGCGTGTAAGCTTTCGGGTATGGTCAGTGATAATGATTGTAGTGTTGAGTATATCCCTGAGAATCAGAATTATGTGAATTGCCTTAGCAACCTCTTTATTATTATTTGTTTTAGCATTCATAAAAGCTACTCGAACATTATCCAAGACAATCAAAACAGGTTTGTGAATCAAAGATATTTATTTTTTTCATAAATATTTAGTTAAAATATTAAAGGATGGTACGTGCGAGGTATCATCCTTTTTTTGTTTTATTCTTTCTATTTTTCAAGTCCAAATAATTTTCTACTTCCGAAAGTTCGAAGTATGGTCTTCTTTTTGAGATTTTATATGGCATTCCATTGTTTTTATAAGTAGTTATTGAAGCCTTCGATACGCCCAGCATCTGAGCAAGTTCGGTACGTAAAAGGAGTTGGTGTTCGTTGTCACTTTTGACCAAACTCATTGCTTTTAAAATTTCTTCAATTAATTCTTCTTTGAAAGTTCTAAAATCTTCCATGCGAAAAACGGCTAAATTATACATCGTTTTTGTTTTTAATTGATTGTGCTGCAAGTTTCGGGAGAAGGCAAAAGAAAAGAAACCTAATGTTTGCCTAATGTGATTTTCTTTTCTCTTTTTTGACAAATCGGTGTTGAATGGAGGGTAAAATGACAATAATTAAGGAGGAATGAAGACAGAATAGAGGGTGAAATAGATGATTATAGTGTAGAAAAAGCTACCTAAAGTATAATATAAAATGAAAAAACAGGTATTAAGAAGAGTGAAATTGTAGCCACCAGAGCCAAGAAGGTTGCTCGATTAGTGTAAAGGCCGACGCTCGGTTATTTTGTAAGTTATACAAAAAAGCGATTGATAATTCATCGGTGCGACGTATCGCTGATTATCAATCGCTTAGAAGATATTTCTGTGGTGATGGACGGGATCGAACCGCCGACACAAGGATTTTCAGTCCTTTGCTCTACCAACTGAGCTACATCACCTTATCACCACCATTCCTCTAAAGAATTTACTTAACTTCGCTGTCGTTGTTTGGGAGTGCAAAAGTAAGCAAAAACTTTTTATGAACAAATTTCTTTCAAAAAAATAAATAATTTTTTTCACGCTTGACATGAACGGCTTTTTTGCGATATTTGTAATGTTATGCAAGCATACTAATTTTTGGTCTGCATCACATCTCAGAACTTTGATAAAACATTGATAAACATTTGTTCGTCAGACTTACCGTAAAGAAAGTCGATATTCAATAAAAAGACTATGGAAATCGTTTCGCAAATCTTATTTATAGCTGCTTTGGGCTTGGCCACTTATTTTATCAGTCGCCGTGTGATGCTTATTAAAAATACCATTCAATTGGGTAGGGCAGAAGACCGCTCCGATAATCCTTCCGAAAGACTAAAAACTATGCTTTTGATTGCTTTCGGACAAAAAAAAATGTTTTCACGTCCCTTAATTGGCTTAATGCACTTCATTATTTATGCGGGTTTTATTATTATAAATATTGAGGTTCTAGAAATAATGATTGATGGAATTTTCGGAACACACCGAATTTTTGCTTCACCACTTGGCAGACTTTATGGTTTTCTTATCAATTTCTTTGAAATACTCGCCTTTGGAGTTTTGGCGGTTTGTGTGGTTTTTCTTACCAGACGAAACCTTACAAAAGTAGAACGCCTACAAAAAACCCGTCACATTGAGTTAAAAGGCTGGGCGACCAAAGATGCCAATATAATTTTAATCATTGAAATCTTATTAATGTGGGCTTTTTTGAGCATGAACGCCGTTGATACTATTTTACAGGAACGTGCTATTGGTCATTATGCCGAAGCTATCACCGGAGATTTTTGGATTAGTCAATTCTTTAAACCTTTGTTTTTGGTTCTCTCAGATGGTGTTTTAGTTGTATATGAGCGAGCAGCTTGGTGGTTTCATATTTTAGGCATTATGGCTTTTGCTACTTATGTTACTTACTCTAAGCATTTACATATTTTCTTGGCCTTTCCGAATACGTATTTTTCTAATCTTAATCCGAAAGGAGAAATGGCAAATATGCCAACAGTTACGAAAGAAGTAAAAATAATGCTCGGCCTCGAAGAACCAGATTCAAATCTGGCCGAAGTTGGTCGTTTTGGTGCAAAAGATGTAAAAGATTTATCGTGGAAAAACTTGATGGATGCTTACAGCTGTACCGAGTGTGGGCGTTGTACTTCATCTTGCCCTGCAAACATGACAGGAAAGCAACTTTCGCCACGCAAAATTATGATGGATACACGTGACCGCCTCGAAGATATTCAAAAAGGTTGGTTGGCGACTGACCAGAAAGTCCCAATTGCGGAATTTAATGATGGAAAAAACCTTATCGGTGATTATATTTCGGAAGAAGAAATTTTGGCTTGTACAACTTGTAATGCGTGTGTGCAAGAATGTCCGATTAATATCAGTCCATTGGATATTATTTTACAGCTTCGTAGATATAAAGTAATGGAAGAGTCTCAAGCACCTGCTTCGTGGAATGGCATGTTCTCAAATTTAGAAAATAATATGGCTCCGTGGAAATTTTCTCCGAGCGACCGCTTTAACTGGGTAGAGGGATTAAATAAATGAAAAGAGCAATCAATAGCATTTAACATAAGGTTATTTCTCAAATTAATTATAAAAAAAACTGACTTTCGATAGATTGTCAGTTTTTTTGTGAGTCAATAAAATATTATATTTTAGAATTCGTTTTGTACTTAAAGAATATTTTATTTAAATTTACATAGATTAACACGAAAAGCTGGTACAATATTTGAAATGTTACTCCCTAATTATCCTAAAAAGTACAATAAGCTCAAAAGGGTATTATGCACCTAACCAAACCTCCTATGAAACGATTTAATTCTTCAATGTTTATGCAATGGGTTGTTTTTATTCCTTTGTTATTGCCATTAGCCATTGTTAGCGGAGCTTTCGATGGTATGAAAAGAGTATTTGAACAAGCTTCTGCCGACATCATAGAAAATGAGCCAGTGGCTCACATCGAAGCTTAAATAAAATTTTCAACAGTGGTTTTTAACTGTGGCAATGATAATACCCCTGATTGTCGCCATTTCAGTTCACTTTTCTTGAAAAGCATGAGTGTTGGCACACCCGTAACTCTGTATTTTGCAGCTAGTTTGGGGTTTTGATCAATATCAATTTTTACGATTCTAACTTTCTCACCCATTTCTTGTGCTAATTGCTGAAGCGTAGGAGTAAGAGCCTTGCATGGGCCGCACCAAGTAGCAAAGAAATCAATCAAAATTGGTTGCTCAGAAGCTATTAATTCTTCAAATGTTCCGTTCATATCTTTCTGTCTTTTTTCTTAAAACAGTTAATACTTTCTCGGAGTTTCATATTTTTGCTATTCTTCAATAATGTTCCTATATTGTTTTTATTCAAAACGACATTTATATGCTTTGTAGAGAAGGATGTTTATTAAATAAGAAAGATAACCAAACAAAAGCCACTCATCTAAATTTTCACAGAAATTAATACAAAAATCCTGTCAATCTAAAAATCGCTTAATCCTATACTTTCTGCTATATTTGCAATCATAATTCGCTTCAAAACATTCGACCTTAAAAAATGGAAAACATTTCAAGACGAAATCTGCTAAAAACCTTTGGTCTAACCGCTGGTGGATTGTCACATTTTAATATCGATACCCTCGCCGAAGATATCGATGACCAAGAAATTGAAATTCCACACGATGACCGATATGTTTCGCTCGAAAAACCTGTAACAGCTATTGTATTAGGTGCGGGAAATCGTGGAAATGTTTATGGGCGTTTTGCATTGGCTTTCCCGAATGAGTTGGATATGGTTGGCGTGGCCGAGCCTATTGAGTTTCGTAATGATAAGTTTTCGAAAACCAATAATATAGAAGACAAAAATCGCTTTAAAACATGGGAAGATGTTTTTAAAGTTCCAAAATTTGCCGATGCCATTATTATCTCAACGCCCGACCGACTGCATTATGGCCCAGCCATGAAAGCACTCGCAATGGGATACCATGTATTGCTCGAAAAGCCAATTTCCCCATCAATGCAGGAATGTTTGGAGATTTTGGCAATGGCAAAGAAAACCAAAAGCATCATTGCGGTCTGTCATGTATTACGTTATACGCCGTATTTTAGAAAATTAAAAGAGATTTCGGATAGCGGAAAATTTGGTAAATTAATCAGCGTCAATCACCTTGAGGGCGTTGAGTACGTACACATGGCACACTCTTATGTGCGTGGAAACTGGCACGTTGAGAAAGATACAAATCCGATTATTTTGGCAAAGTCTTGTCACGACCTTGATATTTTACGTTGGATTATCGGAAAACCTTGCAAAAGTATCTCAGCCCATGGTTCTCTTACTTGGTTTAAGCGTGAAAATGCCCCCGAAGGCAGTACCGACCGTTGCACCGATGGCTGTAAAATAGAAGCCGAATGTCCATTTTCGGCAATCAGAATTTACCAAAAAGAAAAGCAACGCATTAATGTTTTGGATGTGACTGATGATAAATCGAAACAAGATGCCGAAATTTATGAGAAATTGAAAACATCTCAGTATGGTAGATGTGTTTATAGAATGGACAACAACCAACCTGACCATTATACTACATCAATGGAGTTTGAAGGCGGTACAACGGTAAGTTTTGCAATGGAAGCTTTTACATCATTTGAGCATCGAAAAACTCGTTTGATGTTTTCGAACGGAGAGGTTTGGGGCGATATGAATCAAATTCAAACGTATGATTTCCGTAACAAAGAAACAACATCTTGGAAAGCAACTGACCAACCTGAATACAAAAATCAAGCATCAGGGCACGGTGGCGGAGATTATGGTTTAGCTCGAAATTTCGTACAGGCAGTTGCACAAAACAAACCAGAATTGCTAACTTCAACGATTGAAGCTTCTATCGAAAGTCACGTAATGGGGTTTATGGCTGAAAAAAGCCGACTTGGTAAAAAAATGGTAGAAGTAAAAATATAATTGCATCACCCAACCCTCCTCAGTAGTGAGGGTATATTTTGATTTTTTATAATGCGTAAAATACTAATAATAACCCTATTAGGTTTGGCCTCGTGCCAAAACAAAAAATCCGATTTAGGTACATTCGACCAAAAAACTTTCCGAACCGACCGAGGTGCTTGTGAAGGAAAAAGAGAAAAACTGATTGAAGAACTAAAAACTCTCCGACCGAAGATTTTGGGATTAACCGAAAACCAAGTTATCGAAACTCTAGGCAGATATGATTTTCAAATTCTGAGCCGTCGAAACGAAAAAGTTTTTGTATTCTACTTAGAAAAAGGGGCACATTGTGAAAATATTCAGAACCCAACGCAGGCTCGTTCGATGATTTTGTATTTTAATGCCGCAAGTTTGGTAAAAGAAGTTTCATTTCAATTTGGTAGCCCAGTTGAATAGTAAGACAATTTTTCTAAAATATTTGAGTTGTTTTCTGGAATGAAATGTATTTATTCTTTGGCAAGGTAAAATATTTTAATAAAAAATTTTGATTTCTAAAATCAACCATTACTTTTGCATTCATTAATCGGTTTATAAATCGCTTTCAAAAAAACAAAATATGACTCAATATTCAAACATATTAAAAATCTGGTGGTGGCGTCCTGCAAAATAGGATGAACAGATTTGATATGTAGAAAAACATACAAGTATTAAGCGAGGCGGCTTACTGTTCATATCGGTAAGCCGCTTTTTTATTTTTGACTCTATTCTTATCATTTATAGTATGAAATCTTCTTATCAAATTACAACTCGCCATAAACGCTTACTCGCCGACACACTTACGCCAGTTGGTATTTTTCAACGTTTACGTGGGCATTACCCACATTCGGTTATTCTCGAAAGTGCTGATTACCACGCCATGCACAATAGTTTTAGCTATATCGCTTGTGATGAGGTGGCAAGTTTTCAATTAGACGAAGATGTTGTTACACAAAAATTTCCAGATAGATTGAGTGAGACTTTTTCGTTAAATAATAGAAAAGATGGTGTAAAAGTTTTGCAGGAATTTGCAGAACGCTTTGAAAACCCCAAAAGTGAGTTCCCTTTTATAACAAACGGGCTTTTCGGACATATTACCTATGATTCGGTTGAGTATTTTGAAGACATTCAGATTCAAGAAAAAAGTGTCGAAAGTGCCATCCCACAGATTTTATACCGAGTTTATCGCTATGTGATTGCCATCAATCATTTTAAAGATGAATTATATATTTTTGAGCATGCATACACGCCCGAAGGTCAAGAGCCAAAAGTTTTTGTCGATGGCTTAGAAACTTTAGAGTTTTTTGTGAAGAACCCCAAAATGTCAACTGCTAAATTTAAAGCAGAAAAAGATGAGGTTTCTAATTTGAATGATGATGAAATGCGAATAATCATCAAAAAATGTATTGGACATTGTTTGCGTGGGGATGTTTTTCAGATTGTGCCTTCTCGTAGGTTTTCAAAGAAATTTGAAGGTGATGATTTCAATGTTTATCGTGCCTTGCGTTCAATCAATCCATCCCCTTATTTATTTTATTTCGATGGTGGAGATTACCATATTTTTGGAAGTTCGCCCGAAAAACAAATTTTGATTAAAGATGGTCAGGCCGAAATTCATCCGATTGCAGGAACATTTAGACGCACAGGCGATGATGAGCATGATGCCGAATTGGCTCGCCAACTCCATGCCGACCCAAAAGAATCGGCCGAACACGTAATGTTAGTTGATTTGGCCAGAAATGACCTTTCACGCAGTGCTGAAAACGTAAAAGTTGAGACTTTCAAGGAAGTTCAGTTTTATAGCCACGTTATTCACTTAGTTTCAAAAGTGACAGGCAAAATGCACGAAGGCACAAATCCACTGCAATTGGTGGCTGATACTTTTCCCGCTGGAACGCTTTCTGGAGCCCCCAAGCATAATGCCATGACGATTATCAATAAATTTGAACCGACCAATCGTAGTATTTATGGCGGAGCAATTGGTTTCATGGATTTCAAAGGAAATTTTAATCATGCTATCGCAATTCGTACGTTTTTGAGCAAAAACAATACACTTTTCTATCAAGCAGGCATGGGCGTTGTGGCAAAATCTGATGTAGAACTCGAAATGAGAGAAGTACATTTGAAGTTGGCAGCTTTAAGAAAAGCGATTGAAATGGCGGAGGAGATTTGAGAGGAAAACCAGAATCCGTAGCGATGGGGTTGCAACCCCATCGCTACGGATTAGTAAAACGTTTATGTTATGGGACAAAGTTATATTACAATTTGGTTTCATTTAGTTTGGAGTACAAAAAATAGAGAACCGTTTATTCAAAATTCTTGGAAAATGGAATTGTATTCACATATCAAGAAATATTGTCAACGAAAGGAGTATCACTTAGATTTTATTAATGGGATGCCTGACCACATCCACCTTTTGATTTCACCTAAAGCTACTTTTGCAATAAGTGATATTGTTCGCAATATTAAAACAGATAGTTATTATTGGATAAAAGAGAGTAAGATTTCTAAAGAGGCCTTTGGTTGGCAGTATGGTTATGGAGTTTTTTCTGTAAGTCCATCGCAAGTACAAAAAGTTAGAAATTATATTAAAAATCAAGAAATACATCATCAGAAACATGATTTTAGCGATGAATTAAAATGGTTTGAATCGTTGAAGTGAATGATGTAAAAAACAAAAATACAACATGAAAATATTAGTTCTCGATAATTATGATTCTTTCGTTTACAACTTAGTCTATATTCTAAAAGAATTAGGTGGAGGTGTAGATGTATTCAGAAATGATAAAATTTCATTGGAGGAAGTCGAAAAATATGATAAAATTTTGCTTTCACCAGGCCCGGGAATTCCCGAAGAAGCTGGAATTATGCTTGATTTAATCAAAACTTATCATGCCACAAAATCTATTTTTGGCGTGTGTTTGGGGCATCAAGCAATCGGCGAGGCTTTCGGAGCAAAATTGCATAACATGGGAGAAGTCCTTCATGGAGTAACAACTAAATGTTTAATAACCGATACAAGCGAAGTTCTTTTTCAAGGAATTCCTTTTGAAATCGAAGTTTGTCGTTATCATTCATGGACGGTTGTTCCTGAAACTATGCCAGCCGATTTGAAAATTACTGCCATCGACGAAAAGGGCCAAGTAATGGCAGAATCTCATCAAAAATACGATGTACGAGGCGTACAGTTTCACCCCGAAGCATATTTGACGCAACACGGCGTGAAAATGGTAGAGAATTGGATGAGAAAATAATTGTTTAAAGTGTTATTTTTGTTTTAGACGGTTCGTCGTAGTGATTGTTACAAAATTGTTTTTGCTGTATGAAAATAAATCGTTTTGAAGATCTTGAAATTTGGAAAATTTCTGTTCAAATCGCAGTTGATATTTTTGAAGTTTGTAAAGAAAAGCCATTGAAAAATGATTTCGGAACAAAAGACCAAATTCAAAGAGCTGCATTTTCTTTGTCAAATAATATCAGTGAAGGTTTTGAATATGACAATAATGCTGATTTTATAAGATATTTACGTTACGCAAAAGGTTCAGCAGGTGAGTTGCGTATCCAAATGTTTGTCTTAAAAAATGCTGGTTTGATTAGTGAAACATTTTATACTCAAAAGTATAGTGAACTTATTGCACTTTCTATAAAAATTAAAAACCTCATGACTTATTTACAAAACAAAAAATAGAGCAGATGTAAATAATTATCTGAGAACTCTCTTAAACAATGTGCAACAAATTGAAACAAAATTAACAATATGAAACTGTATCTTAACCATCTAATTGATAATCAAAATCTTACCTCTCAGCAAGCCCAAGAAGCCCTCCTAAAAATCGGGCAGGGGCAAGTTAATAATTTGCAAATTGCTGCTTTTTTAATGGGAATTCAACAAAAAGGAATTACCGTTGATGAACTCGAAGGTTTTCGTGAAGCAATGCTTTCATTGGCAGTGCAAATAGATTTATCAGATTTCGATGCATTGGATATTGTCGGAACTGGCGGCGATGGCAAAGATACCTTCAATATTTCTACAACATCGGCTTTTGTGATTGCGGGTTCTGGACAACACATTGCCAAACACGGCAATCATGGCGTTTCTTCATCGGTTGGGTCGAGTACAGTTTTAGAATATTTGGGGGTAAAGTTTAGCAACGACGAAAGTTATTTGAAACAAAAGCTTGAAACAGCGGGTATTTGTTATATGCACGCACCGTTGTTTCACCCAGCCATGAAATACGTTGCACCAATTCGCAAAGAATTGGGCATGAAAACGTTCTTTAATATTTTGGGGCCATTGCTTAATCCTGCAAAAGTACAAAAGCAATTTTCGGGAGTTTATAATAAGGAAGTTTTTGATTTATATGCCCAGTTATTTGGTCGTACTTCCGCTAAATTTGCTATTATTTATGATTTAGCTGGCTATGACGAGGTTTCGCTGACTAATGATTTTCAGATTTCAAGTCATATCAACAAAGATAAAAGCATCATTTCACCCAAAAGCTTAGGCTTTGATTTACAGCAACAATCAGACATTTATGGCGGAGGAACAATCGAAGAATCAGCAATTATTTTAATAAATGTATTAAAAAATGAAGCGACTGAGGCCCAAACAAATGTGGTTTTGGCAAATGCAGGTTTTGCTTTAAGTATCGCCAAAGATATAAGTATCGAAGAAGGCATCGCTCAATCTAAAGAGTCTTTATTAAGTGGAAAAGCATATCTTTGTTTGAAAAAACTAACAGAATCATGACAAATATTGATGATTTAGACCTAAATGGTACTTATACTTATGCCGATTACATGAAATGGGCTTTTGATGAAACCATCGAAATAATCAAAGGGAAAGTTTTTAGAATGTCTCCTGCTCCCAATCTAAGGCATCAACGAGTTTCTTTGAACTTGACTGGAGTTTTATATAACTATTTTAAAAAACAGCCGTGTAATCTTTTCGTTGCCCCTTTTGATGTACGTTTAACACCGTTAAAAAAAGACAAGGACAATAAAATTTATACGGTAGTTCAGCCAGATTTATGCGTAATTTGTGACGATGACAAGCTCGACGAACATGGTTGTGTCGGCTCTCCTGACTTAATTATCGAAATACTCTCTCCAGGGAATACTCGAAAAGAAATGAAAGATAAATTTGAAGTTTATCAAGAGAATGGTGTGAGAGAATATTGGCTTGTCGAACCAAATGATAGAGCCGTTTTTGTTTATGTTTTAAATGAGCAAGGTAAATATATTGGGCTACAGCCATTTACTGAGGAAGATATTATGACTTCGGCTATCTTTCCCGAATTAGAAATAAACTTAGAAGAAGTTTTTGCAGAAAAATGACCATTTTAGATAAAATAACCGCCCAAAAGGCAATCGAAGTTGCAGCAGCAAAAGCCGAGGTTTCAATTCAAGATTTAGAGAAAAGTGAGTTTTTTGCAAGAAAAATCAATTCACTTGTGGCAAGTCTTTCATCAGAAAACTCATCGGGAATAATTGCCGAGCATAAACGTAAATCTCCATCGAAAGGAATAATTAACGTCAGTCTTTCAGTAGAAGAAGTTACGCAAGGCTACGCCCAAGCAGGAGCAGCTGGACTTTCAGTTTTGACCGACACTGATTTTTTCGGTGGAAACAAAGAAGATTTACAAAAAGCCCGAATTGCCAACCCTTCAACACCAATCTTACGAAAAGATTTCATGATTGACGAATACCAAGTTTATGAAGCAAAAGCGTGGGGTGCTGATGTGATTTTATTGATTGCGGCTTGCCTTTCGCCCGAACAAATAAAAGATTTAAGTCATAAAGCCCATGAGTTAGGTTTAGAAGTTCTGCTCGAAATTCACGACCAAGAAGAACTTGATCGCAGTCCATTAGAGTACGTCGATATTGTTGGAGTAAATAACCGTAATCTAAAAAACTTTGCCGAAAACAACGTAGATGCATCTTTGATTTTAGCTGAAAAGATTCCTTCTAATATCATCAAGATTTCAGAAAGCTGTATCAGCGAGCCAGAAACCATTCGTTTATTGAAGTCAGCTGGATACCAAGGATTTTTAATTGGTGAAACTTTAATGAAAGATGCTTCTCCGGGAACTAAATTGGGGGAGTTCATAGCGAAAATCTAAAAAAAAACTTAATTTTGATAGGTTGTATACCTTTTGCTGATCTCATACTATACCCCAAGTATGACAAAATATAAAATATTCCTGTGGGGCAGGGATTCCCATATTATGAAATTAAAAGTTTGCGGAATGCGTGCTGTCGAAAACATCCAAGCACTCGTTGAGTTGAAACCTGATTTTATTGGTTTTATTTTTTATGATAAGTCGCCTCGTTTTATCGGAAATGATGTGGATGCAGTTTTTATCAATTCTATTCCAAAAGAAATCAAGAAAGTAGGCGTTTTTGTTAATGCAAGTATTGATTTTATATTACAAAATGTAAGAAAGTACGGTTTGAATTATGTGCAATTACACGGCAACGAAATGCCCGATTTTTGCCGAAATCTTCGGCTAAAAGGTGTAAATATTATCAAGGCATTTAGAGTAGATAATGATTTTGTGTTTGGACAATTAAATAATTATAAACCACACGTCGATTTTTTTTTATTTGATGCGAAAGGTGATGGTTATGGCGGAAACGGAATTGCGTTTGATTGGAACATCTTGAAAAAATATGACAATCAAAAACCATACTTTTTAGCAGGAGGCATAAGTCTTGAAAATTTTGATGTTTTAGAAACTATTATTCCGAAGCCTTATGCAATGGATGTAAACAGTAAGTTTGAAATAGAAATAGCATTTAAAGACATCGAAAAACTCGAAGAACTATCAGATAAAATTCGACCTATTGAAGTTTAAATTGTGAAAATCGTAGCCATATCTGATACTCACGGAAAACATAAAAACCTTATTCTTCCGCAAGGGGATGTACTTATTCATGCAGGCGACGTTTCGTCATTGGGTAAAGAGTCTGAAATTAAAGATTTTTTAAACTGGTTTTCAAAAACGGATTTTACTTATAAAATTTTGATTGCGGGAAACCACGATTTTTATTTTGAGAAAATAGGCGAAAACACCAAAGTTTTAGAAGAACTGATTCCTGAGAATGTCATTTATCTGAATGACAGTGGCGTAGAAATAGAGAATTTAGGCCAGAAAGCATTACGAATTTGGGGTTCACCAGTTCAACCGTGGTTTTATAATTGGGCGTTTAATCGGTATCGTGGAGAAGATATTAAAAGACATTGGGATAAAATTCCTCAAAATACTGGTATTCTCATCACGCACGGCCCAGCTTACGGCATTCTTGATAAAACGACTCGGAATGAAAGTGTTGGCTGTGAAGATTTACTCGCAAAAATAAAAGAAGTAAAACCCAAATTTCATATTTGCGGACATATACACGAGGCTTACGGATACATAAAACATTCAGGTACTGAGTTCATCAACGCAAGTGTTTTGGACGAAAATTATAATTTGAAAAATAAACCAGTAGTATTTGAGATTTAGCATATAAAAAACAGAAAACCTTAGAGTTATAAAATATGACAGCCTTACAACAAAATTATTCAGTAGATAAAAAAGGATATTACGGGAAATTTGGTGGAGCATACATTCCTGAAATGCTTTACCCAAACGTAGAAGAGTTACAGCAAAACTATCTTGATATAATCTATCATCCTGAGTTTCAAGCTCAATACCACGCTTTACTCAAAGATTACGTTGGTCGTCCGACTCCGTTATTCTATGCAAATCGCTTATCGGAAAAATATCAAACCAACATTTATTTAAAGCGAGAAGACCTGTGCCATACGGGAGCTCACAAGGTAAATAATACAATTGGACAAATTTTATTGGCAAAAAAACTCGGTAAACAAAAAATCGTTGCTGAAACAGGAGCTGGTCAACACGGCGTAGCCACAGCCACAGTTTGTGCCTTGATGGGTTTAGATTGTATAGTTTACATGGGCGAAATCGACATTAAACGTCAGGCACCCAATGTGGCTCGTATGAAAATGCTCGGTGCAGAAGTTCGTCCAGCAATGAGTGGTTCAAAAACCCTCAAAGATGCCACAAACGAAGCCATGCGTCACTGGATAAACAACCCAGTTGATACACATTATATCATAGGCTCAGTAGTTGGTCCGCACCCTTATCCAGATATGGTGGCTCGTTTTCAAGCCATTATCTCTGAAGAAACCCGTTGGCAGTTACTTGAAAAAACAGGTACTGAAAATCCAGATTATGTAATTGCTTGCGTAGGTGGAGGTTCAAATGCCGCTGGGGCATTTTATCATTATCTTGATGAGCCATCAGTTCAACTAATTGCTGCCGAAGCTGGTGGACACGGAATTAATTCTGGAATGTCAGCCGCAACAACTTTCCTAGGAAAAATGGGCATTCTTCACGGAAGCAAAAGTATTTTGATGCAAACCGAAGATGGTCAAGTAGTAGAGCCACATTCAATTTCAGCAGGACTTGATTATCCAGGTATCGGTCCAATGCACGCCCATTTGTGGGACTCTGGTCGAGCGAAGTACTTTGCTATTACTGATGAAGAATCATTAACCTCAGGTTTTGAGCTTTCAAAACTCGAAGGAATCATTCCAGCCATCGAAACCGCTCACGCATTGGCAGTGTTACCATATCTCAAAGCCGGCGTCAACGAAACCGTGATAATCAATCTTTCGGGCAGAGGCGATAAAGACTTAGATACTTACATGAAGTATTTATAATTTTGTAGGACAGGTTTTCAACCTGTCAATCGGCAAGAATAAAAAAAATACTGAAATACAAAAAAAGGAATGTTTTTTCAAAATTGAAGATGAATTGATTGAAGTTATGAAAACAATTCCTGAAAAAGAGTTATACGATTATATTATCAATTATGCCAAAAGAAACAGGGTTTTCATGGAGAATTTCTTTGAATAATTTGGTTAAAACATAAAATAGAAATCAATAGCTTTCAAAAAAACAGATTAACTCAAACTTTAATACTCAACCAGTATATGAAAACCCTCCTTCTTACAATTGCTATTATGTCAGTTTCACTCATGTCGAATGCTCAAACCAAAAAACAACCAACTAAAATGTTACGTCATGCCGTCTTATTCAAATTTAAAGATTCAAGTACGCCTGAAGATATTAAGAGAGTAGAAGCTGCTTTCCGTGGATTACCAAGTCAAATCAAAGAAATTAAAAGTTTAGAATGGGGAACAAACAACAGCCCAGAAAACCTTAATCAAGGTTTTACACACATGTTTTTTTTAACTTTCAAGTCAGAGGCTGACCGTGCTGTTTATTTGCCACATCCAGCTCATAAAGCTTTTGGTGGGGTACTTGGGCCACACCTCGATAAAGTTTTAGTTCTTGATTATTGGACAGAAAATTAATGTGGGGCGAAACTCCAGTTTCGCCATAAAAATGACAACGAATCTTAAAAAAATATTACTTATCACAATCTTATTATCAATAAGTGCATTTACAATATTGATGTTTACGAAAGTAATACCCTATTTGAGTTTTGAACCAGCAATCAATTTTCTAAGTACAAAAACTGACCGAGTTTTACAAAAAACAATATTCCAATGGTCGTTTTACATACATATTATTAGTAGTTGGTTTGTGATGTTGGCAGGAATTATTCAATTTATACCTTTTGTCTTGAAAAACTTTCCTATTATTCATCACACATCTGGCAAAATTTATGTGTTGTTGGTTTTGTTTTTAGCCGCTCCATCAGGATTTGTATTAGCCGTTTATGCCAACGGTGGCTTGTCAACCAAAGTGGGATTTACATTACAATGTATCGTGTGGTGGTTCGTAACTTTTATCGCTTGGCAAGAAATCCGAAATAGAAATTGGCTGTTGCACACCCAATCAATGATTCGCAGCTATGCTATTACACTAGCGGCCATGAGTTTAAGAGTATTAAGTTACGTTATGATTCATAATTTTGGCACAAAACCTATCGAAACCTACCTAACGGTTACGTGGCTTTCGTGGGTAGGAAATTTATTTATTGCCGAGATATTCATTAGATATGGTTTAGCACAATATTTACTCAAAAATAAATAACATGAAAAGCATCCTTGTTTCTATTGGTATATTATTGGTCTTATCTATAACCTATTATTCTTGTTCGAGAAGTTCGCAAGATAAAACCAATGTTGCATCCAAACTTACAACACATAAAGAAGCGATTGATAGTCTTCGCATAGATAATGCCGCAGAAAAACCTCTTGTTTTTACTAAATTGACAAAAAATCAGGTAAATGATTCGTTATCAGCATTAGACCTATCAAGACTTTTTGCATCAAGTAATCCAGAAGAACCATTTAGCAATAGATTCGATGGTCTTTATGGAAAAGATAATTATCGAATAGAAATATTTTTCGCCGAAGCATTTAAAGACGATGAAAATCAAACTCTCTATCATATAAAGGGTAAAAATCGTTTCAAAAAAACAATAACTTCTTTTGAAGGTACAATCACCATTGATTCTCTCATTGCCTTTGAAGACCCAAATATTGACACGCTCAACTTCGATCATGAATTTATCAAGCACAAAGTCTTATATTCTGCCGTAGGAAAATTCATCCTAAAAGAAGATTCTACAGCTAAAGGCTCAGGAGTTTTCTCTGGAAAAATATCAATGGATTTTTTAGTGAGAAATGATAATTCTTTAGACCTGTGGTATTTTTCTCCCCAAACCCAAAGCAAAGCTAGCGGATTCCGCTTCATAGGTGAATGGCAAAGTTATCAGTCAAAAGCCATCAAACCAGTTATTTGGGCAAAAGATCTATTTAGTTTTGCTAACGAAATCATTAAAGATTTCAGCATTGGCGAACGAGACGTTGAAATAAATCCAAAATACCGACATCTTGGTTGGGATAATTATTGGGAAATGGACGAGTGGTGGCATGATGCCAAACCTGCTCAATAAATTTATAAAATTATTTCTGTAAATAACCATAGTAAAAATGAATCGTATAACGCAGTTATTCAAAAATAAGCCAAGCAACGTACTCAATATATATTTCACCGCAGGTTTTCCAAGTCTCAACGATACCGTAACTGTTTTAGAAGCTCTCCAGGATTCAGGAGCAGATATTGCCGAAATCGGAATGCCATATTCCGATCCTGTGGCTGATGGTGAAACCATTCAGCAATCAAATCAGATTGCTTTAGATAATGGAATGAGCTTAAAAGTTTTATTCCAGCAATTAGAAGGAATTCGTGCGAAAGTTTCTATGCCTATTATATTAATGGGCTATATCAACCCAGTATTACAATTCGGTATCGAAAATTTTTGTAAAAAATGTCAAGAAGTAGGAGTTGATGGCTTAATTCTACCTGACCTTCCAATGGATGAATTTTATGAAGAATACAAACCAATATTCGACAAATATGGAATATTTAATATTTTCTTGATTACACCACAAACAACCGAATCACGCATTCGCCGAATTGACGAACTTTCTAATGGCTTTATATATATGGTTAGTAGTGCTAGCGTAACGGGCGGAACTTCAGGCATCACCGATATAATGGAAACATATTTTAATCGTGTCAATGCCATGAATCTCCGAAACCCTCGACTCATCGGTTTTGGTATAAAAGACAACGCAACATTCACCAAAGCAAGCCAATACGCTGCGGGGGCAATCATCGGAAGTCAGTTTATCAGAGTTTTGCAAGATTCTGCTGAAACTACAATACACAATAATATAGTTGAGTACGTAAAATCCGTTAAAGGATAAAAAGCGACATCAAAACTCAAGGATTTATGAAAACAACAATAATTATATTGCTCATTTTCATAAGTTCTTTAGCTATTTCACAAAGCAACAATTACCGCCCACAACTTCGCCTTTCACCTCATATTGGTATTGGTTGGGGCATACCTCCATTTATTGATGGCACCAATAGTAACTTAGTACTAAAGTCAAATCCATTCAAAAATTTTATCAATGGTGAAATAACCACGTCTACAGCTACCAATAAGCAAATTTACAAGATGACCAACACCATCGGTATTGATGCGAACTACTTAATTAGTAAAAAATGGTCGGTCAATTTAGGCGTAAACAGAGCCATGCACATTAATCTCCTAAGCGACCCCGACCCCATAAGAGTTTCAAACACTACCGAATACACAACCTGGATTTACGCCTACAAGTACAAATCTTATTTAGTAGGAGTCAGATATAATCATTACGACAAGTTTTTTCAATGTAATATTCATTATGCAGGAATAGCCAAGGAAGCCATCGAAAGTAATAATGGTGCGGGCGGAGGAATTATAACTAATGGAAACGGACTAAACAATACTATTATCTCTAGAAAAGAAAATACTTTTATTATTTCTCCCGAATATGGCATTACTGGTGTAAGTTCATTCGACCTACCAATGGAAATAAGTGTAGGTTTACATATTCCAACATCTATTTTTTCAAAGGAACAAGTAATATTTATCAGAAATGGCTCAAATACTGGAACTAATTTTCTGAATTTTACCCAAGCGGCCGTTTGGCTTCGAGTACGAATCCCGATTTTAGTTTGCTCAAGAAATCCAAAAACACCAAAACCAAAAATAGTTAAAAAGCCAATTCCACAAAAAACTGTTGAATACGACGGCGAGAAAGTCGCAACGGGCGAAAAGATAATCCTTAAAAGTCTGCAGTTTGAGCAAGCTAAAGATATACTTAGCTCAAATGCCATGATTGAACTCGACAAAGTAGAACAATTGATGCAACAATCTTCAACAATGATTATCGAAATCATTGGACATACATCTGACGAAGGCGACCGTAATAGTAATATCGAACTATCATTAAAAAGAGCCAAGTCATGCAAAGAATACCTACTAAAGAAAGGAATCAAGTCAAATCGCATTAAAGTAAGAGGAATGGGGCCAGATGCTTCAATTTCCCGAACCGATAAATCTCTCAATCGCAGAGTAGAAATGCAAATTATCCGAATGTAATTTCATTACCTCAACTTCCGGTCTATATAATGTTCTTAGGTACTTATGTTTAGTATTTTTAATAGGACAATAATAAGAACTTGTGCTATTTTTAGATGTGGTTAAATGTGTAATTAACTGATACTAAGGAATAAGTGGAATATTTACAAAAAGTGTAATAGTGGAAGGTATTGTATAATAGGAAAAGGTTCTTACCTTTGCACTCCCAAACGGTGAGAGTAATGAAGTGAAAAGAGGCAGAACGTTGCGTAGCATGAGCATGGCAAACTAAGTCAGAAAAAAGTAGAAATAAAGTTTGTTTTTTAGGATTA
>CAMAQF010000084.1 GCA_945860265.1 Emticicia agri
GAAAATGCTCCTAAAGATGCTGGGATTTTTAACGTTACTGAAGTAAACAAATAGTAAATCGTTTGTTTAAATTACAATTTAACGAAAAATGAACCATCAAAACCCTCCAAGTTATTAAAAACGCTTGGGGGGTTTTGTTTAGAAACCCTAAAACATGAAAACACTTCTTCAAATTCTACTCCTCAGTATTTTGATTCCAATTTCAGGAAATGCCCAAGATGAAAAGCCACAGGCCATCGAAAGGGCATGCCCAAATGTCTTTTCTTTTAATAAAAACAAACAAACATATTCTTTTCGATATGCCAGCAACCACCCAATTGCAGAGCAAAACGATAAAATTAAGCATTTAGTAATCTACATTCATGGTGCAAGAAGAAATGGATTGGACTACTATGAATGGGGAGAAAAAGCTGTCAATGCTGTAAAGAAAACGGATGAAACATTATTTATTTCACCACAATTTAATTCAGAGAAAGATTTAGAAGACCATAAACACGATGCTAAGCATCTATTTTGGACAAATAATAATTGGCGGGTAGGTGATGAATCGGTGTCGAGTAAAAACCGTAAAATGGAAGAATCATTCAGTAGTTTTAGTTTAATAGATTCTATGATTGCTAGAGCTTGTAATAAAAAGCTTTTTCCGAAACTGAAAAAAATCACAATAGTTGGCCATTCGGCGGGTGGGCAGTTTGTGTCACGCTATGTGGGTATGACACCTATGCCGAATATATTGACCAAGTATAACTTTAATTTTATTGTCATGAATCCATCAAGTTATATGTATTTAGATGACCGTAGACCTGTTAAAACTGAAATGGGCTTAAATTTTGTCAAACCAGATACAACTGGTTGTAGTAGTTTCAACCATTACCCAAGAGGTATGGAAAAGCTAAACCCTTATGCTGCAAGGATTGGGGTTGAAACAATCAAACAACAATTTTTGAAGAGGGATATTGCTTTTGTTCTTGGCGAAAAAGATGTAAATATGAATGATAGTAGTTTAGATAAATCTTGTGGAGGAAACCTTCAAGGAAGATTTAGATTAGAAAGGGGACAGTTTTTTTATGAATATCTTCAACTTTATTCGAATAAAAAGAAAATCCACCAAATTGAAACTGTCCCAAATGTAGCCCATGATGGAGATAAAATGGTAAATTCTAAGGCTGCACTTTGGTTTATGTTTAGAATTTAGATTTGGAAATTCAAACGCTTTCTTTATTCTAAATTAATTACTCCAAGGCTATGAATTATTTCCAGATCGAAAATGATGCAATTATTGCGGGTCTTTTTTTAATAATATTAACTGGGCTATTTTTTAGCTCAGATTCTACCAATATTTTTTGGAAAAAATTATATGGTATTGTTACGCCTTTATTGTTTTGTTATTTGATACCAGGTTTTCTCAATAGTTATCATTTTATCAATGGTGAAACCTCTGGCTTATATAGTTTTGCCACTAAATACTTACTTCCTGCATCATTAATTTTATTATTATCGACTGCAAACCTAAAAGCAATTTTTGGATTAGGAAATAAAGCTCTAATCATCTTTTTTACGGGTTCTTTCGGAATAATAATTGGCGGCCCCATTGCATTAAGTGTAGTGTCGTTGTTTTCAGACAATTTTAAAATCGCAGCTCATGATGCCGGATATTGGAAAGGCCTAGTCACCATCACAGGCTCATGGATAGGTGGCAGTAGCAGCCAATTGGCATTGAAAGAGATTTATGGCTGCACTGAAGAGCTTTTTGTGATAATTTTGGTCATAGACGCTTTGGTGTCCAATTTATGGACAGCTCTATTGTTTTATGGAGCAGGTATTACCAATAAAATTGATTCTTGGCTAGGTGCCGACGCAACATTGATAGAGGATGTCAAAAAAAATATATTGAAATACAAAGAAATAAAAGATAAACCTGCTGACTTAAAGGACTTATCATTTATTTTAGGAATAGGCTTTGGTGGCACCGCTTTAGCTCATGCTTGTAGTAGTATTATTTCAAAATTATTTTTACCACACCGTGATTGGCTCAATTCACATGGTTTAGAGCCTTTTTCATCCCAATTCTTATGGCTGATACTATTGTCGACAAGTATTGGCATACTTTTATCGTTTACCAAAGTTAGAAAAATGGAAAAGTTAGGAAGCACAGATTTTGCAACTTTGTTTATTTATTTTTTAATTATGACTATTGGTATGCGTTTAGATTTATTCAATATAGGTGCAAACGTAGGATTACTAGCAGTAGCTGTAATATGGATGCTGATACACATTATTTTAATGTTTGTCGCCGCCAAAATCATAAAAGCACCTTTCTTTTTTGTGGCAGTAGGCAGCCAAGCAAATATTGGTGGTGTAGCTACTGCACCTGCAGTGGCAGCAGCTTTTCATCCTTCTTTAGCCCCTGTAGGGGTTTTATTGGCAGTTTTGAGCCATGTTATAGGTACTTATGCTGGCATTATTTCGGCTTGGTTGATGAGATTTGTCGGTTAAAATCTAAAATTACTAAATTGATTGTAGGTATTTCTAATCCGTTTTCTCTGTCAAGAGAGCGATGCACATTTTTATACCTTCCTCGTAGTTTTTAATTTTGATGTTTTCATTTGGTGCATGTATATTGTTATAAGGATTAGGAATTCTCAAAGAAACCGCTGGTACATTTAAGGTTTCAATAAATGAGGCCATTGGTTGTGAGCCTCCTGTGGCACGTACTTTTAGAAATTTGCCCACAGATCTTTCCATTGCTTTTCCTAACCAAAGACCGATTTCTGAGTCCATCGGAGTCCTAAATGGAAGAGACCCCTCTTTTTGTTTAAGTGTGGCCAAGGTTTTATATTTTGCTCGTTGCTGGTCTGTGGGTAAACTATCAATTAATGTTACGCCATGTTGTATCAAATAATTTTTTATTAAACCTATCTGTCTCGAACCAGGTGTTTCTGGTACTAATCGTAAATCTAACTCAGCAATTGCCATATTTGGAATGGTGGTAGTTACCTCTTTTCCTATATTTGATGCTCGCATGCCACGGATATTTAAGCTTGGATACTGCATTGATTCCTGATAACTTTCACCCACTTTTTCTGCTTCTGCTATTCCAATTTCAGTATTTATTTCCGCCATATTTTCTGGTATTTCTGCAAAAGATTTTTTGTCAGCTTCTGATATGTTTACCCCATCATAATAACCAGGAATCGTTACTCTACCCTCATCGTCTTTCATACCTGCTAAAAGCTTTGCTAATTTTAACGCTGGATTTGGAGCATAGTTACCATATTGTCCGCTATGTAGATTTTCTTTGGCACCAAATACTGTAAGCGTTAGCGTTGCAATACCTCTGGCTCCAAACATTATTGTTGGAATATCTGATATATGTCTTGTTCCATCCATGATAACCAAACGGTCAGCCGCCAAAAGTGCACGATTCTTCTTTACTAAATCTGCGATAGTTGGTGAACTTAACTCCTCCTGAAAATCCATAATCACTTTTATATTATACTCCGGAATTATATTTCTTTTTCTTAAAGCGTTAAACGCAGAAATAAAACACATCGCAGGTCCTTTAGAGTCGGAAGTCGACCGTGCAAAAATTTTCCATTCAGGGTCTATCTTTTTTTCAATCTCTTGCCACGAAATTTCATCTCCTTTTTGATTTTTAATCACTGGTTCGAAAGGACTATTTTGACTCCAAGCAGCCTTATCAACTGGCTGACCATCTATTTGTAAGTAAAACAACACATTTGGTTTTTTTGGGTCGGTAATATATTCGGCATATAAATGTGGTATTTTTGAAGATACTATTTCAGTGGTCTTAAACCCTAAACTTTGAAATGTTTTTTTACACCATTTTAGATTGGATACAATTTGTTGCGGATAATTACCATCATTGGGCATTTTCAGAAATTCTCTGAACGTCAAAAGCGAGCCTTTAATCTCGGCTTTTTCAATTTCATTTATTTCAAGCTTGGTTAAGTTTTGACCAAAAACTGACAATTGGAAAAAATATAGAAGTACAAAAAAAAATCTCATCTGCTTTACTGATTTAAAATTACATATAATTGTAGAGTATAGAAAAGTCTATTTTAAAAACTAAAATTTGGTACGATAATATTTTATAATAAAAATATTACAGATTCGATTCAAAAGGTTTTTCATTTAGGTAAAATCTCCATCATTTTGAAGGCTGCAAACTTTCCTTTTTCATCTATTGATTTTCTTGGAGTGTTATCTCCAATTTCGTAAGTAATACCAACAGCATTAAAATTTACAAAAAACCAGTTTTTTGAAACTGGCTGACCAAGAATTGAAGGAGAAATTTCAGGTTTATATCCAGAAAAATTATCTTGAATACTCTTTAACCAAGTATTTGTAAATTTAGGTAAAACCGAAATTGAATCTGAAAGATTGGTATAATAAACATCATTGAAAGTGGAATGGAAATCTAAACCCAAAACGACTCTATTATTTGTGGTTTTGGCGTAATCTTTTATAAAGTCAGATACAACTTTTGTTTCGGGCTGGTTATACAAAGCCCAATCCCTATTTAAGTCAATACCCCCAGCATTATGTCGCCATTGACCTAATGCAACACCGTCAGGGTTGAGAATCGGCAATACCAAGACGTTATATTTTTTCAAAAAACTGGTTTGAACGCTTGATTGAGTAAGAATCCCTTCCACAAACGCCGTTAGAGCAAATTGCCCAGTTACTTCAGGAGGATGTTGCCTGCTTAAAAGAACGACTAAGTCTTTATTTTTATTTATACCTTCACTTATTTCAAAAAATTTAATTTCTCTTCCCAATTTGCTTTTGCCTGCTATTCCAGTTTTAATCAAACTAGAATTACGCTCTTGCAAAAATGACAACCAAGTGTTAAGTTCTTTGCCCGTGTACAACTCTTGAGCAGAAACCCAAATAGTATCTGAGCTAATATTTAATGTTATCTTTTCTTTCTTTTCAAAAGTTCCTCTATTTTTCGTATCAATGTCTATCCAATCTGACCCATTTTTACTTAATTTAGAAGCATACCTATGTTGATAATCTCCATAATTAAATACCAAAAAAACTTTTTTGGGCGTTTTACTCCAAATTTTAAAGGAATACCAAGGACTACTATTTATAGGCTCATTCTCTGGAAAACTATTAATTAAAAAGGTGGAGTCATTTAGAGAGCTAAAACCGTTTATTCTTGCCCCATCAAACATATTGCTTGTAAATACGCCTTGGTTAGTAGAAAATACTTTTCGCTCAAAAAATGAAATATCTTTGGTTTTTGTATCAACAATTTCGGTGTAATATAGTATCCCAACTTCCTTCCTGGGTTCAATTTGCGGAACAACATCTTTTTTACATCCCAATAATATTATTAAGCAAAAGAAAGTAAGAAAAAATTTCATGTATGATAGATTAAAAAAATCTGAAAGTTTAAAAAGTTAAACATGCTTTTCTAAAAAAATTATTATGTTTACGACCGCGTTTTGAATAGAAGAGCAAAAAGAATTCTCGTGTACTTTACTTATTCTACATAAAGGTATTTAAGTAAAGATATACAGAATAACGAAAAAACAAAAGAAATAATGCAATTACTTACAACAAAACAAACGGAAACCGAGAGGGGGAATCCTGCATTTGAACAGTATAATAATTTATTTTAACTACAAATATTTTGCCTTAAAAAACATGCTTTTTTGAAGAAAAATTTAATAAAACCTACAGAAATATCTGAATAAACTTCATTTATATAAGTATGTATTTAATCTGAAAAATATGTTTCGTTGTTTTTAAGAAATGTTTTTAATCACGAGATAAATTTTAAAGTATTTAGCTTTATATTTGTTTTAGAAAGCTTCAAATTTTATCAGACTCTCAATAATTTAAATTTTGAGATTTGTTTTTGTAGAAAATATTCAATCCTTATAAAACGCCTAACAATACTTTTTGTATGAAAAACTTTAATTTCTTGTTTGTTCTTTTAGCTTTATCTACAATTTTTTATTCTTCTAATACCTATTTTTCTTTAGATGAAAATAAAGAGTCAAGGTTTTATTCTTTTTCAGATAGTCTTCATTCACCAACTCCTCAGCCACTCACACCCGAACAAAGTCGTTTGGCATTTCGTGTACCTGAGGGTTATCACATGGAGCTTGTAGCAAGTGAACCGATGATTGCTGAACCCGTTGCCATCGCTTGGGACGGTAACGCCCGAATGTATATTGCCCAAATGGAAACTTATACACAAGATGCTGACGGAACAGGAACAAAAGAAAAGAGAAGCCGAGTAATGCTTTTGGAAGATACTGATAATGACGGAAAAATGGATAAAAGCACTGTTTTTATCAAAGATTTACTTTTACCACGCATGATTTTGTGCGTAAACCACGAGCTTTTGGTTAACGAAACTGATACTTACGATATTTACAGTTATAAAGATACTAACGGCGATGGCGTAGCGGACCTTAAAAAACCAGCTTATATTTTGGGGAAAGTAGCTGGTGGAAATTTAGAACATCAGAGAAGCGGTTTGGATTGGAACCTTGATAATTATATCTATCAGACTTATGATGCCGTTCGTTTTCGATATACAAAAGGTATCCTAAAAGCAGATTCGATGCCAAGCGGCTCGAATGGTCAATGGGGACTTACACATGATAATTACGGAAAATTATTTTTTAGTCGTGCTGGTGGCGAAAACGCAGGGAGTGGTTTTCATATCAATCCAAAATATGGAGCTTTGGAGTTTTCAGATGCATATAGTGAAGAGAAATTTAGTCCAGTTTATCCCATTATTTCCACCCCAGATGTACAAGGCGGAAAGCCTCGTTTGAATCCAGATAGTACGCTGAATCACTTTACTGCCGCTAACGGACAATCTATCTTCAGAGGTGACCGTCTTCCTGCCGATTTGGTGGGCGATTATCTAGTTAACGAACCTGTTGCTCGAATCATTCGCCGTGCAAAAGTCATCAATAATCAAGGAAAAACACAACTTGAAAACGCTTATGACAAAAAAGAATTTATAGCCAGTACTGACTTTTATTTTAGACCCAATAATACTTACACTGGCCCCGATGGATGCTTGTACATTGTAGATATGAGTAGAGGTATTATTCAAGAATCAAATTGGACATCAAAAGGGTCGTTTCTAAGAGGCAAAATTGACTATTACGGTATTGCAAAGGTCAACCAACGAGGTAGAATTTGGCGTTTGGTTCATGATGATTTCAAAAGGGGGCCACAGCCTAAAATGTTGGATGTATCGGCAAAATCATTACTAACGTATTTAGATCATCCAAATGGCTGGTGGCGAGACAATGCACAGAAACAAATCATTATTTTGGATGATAAATCTGTTGTGCCTGCACTCAAAGCCATGGCTTCGGGGAAAAATAATACATCGGCATTCGGTAGATTACATGCACTATGGACACTCGAAGGTTTAGATGCTATTGATAAACCAACAATTTATGTTGCACTTAAAGATAAAGACCTTCAAGTTAGAAAAGCGGCAATCTGGATTTCGGAAATCTTTTTGAAACAAAACGACCAAGCCATGATAGCGACAATTGGAAAGATGATTAATGATGAAAATTATGAAATCAAAACTCAAATTTTGCTATCTCTTGGAGCAAATAAAAGTGAATTGGCAAAACAGATTGTACAAGAAATTATGACTCAAAATGCTAATAATCAAATGATTACGAGTGTAAAAAAGAGTATTGATAAAAATGAAGATGCCAAAATTTATGGTTTAAAACTGGCAGGCTTTACACCACCCGAAAGAAAATTGATTTTAGCTGGAGGCGAAATTTACAAATCACTTTGTTCGGCTTGCCACGGAGCAGATGGAAAAGGCTTACCAACAAATGCTGCTCCTGCCTTGAGAGGAGCAAAACACATCAATGCCGATAAAGATATTGCGATTAGAATTTTGATGAATGGCTTGAAAGGACCAATTGAAGGTAAAACATACCCTAGTGTCATGCTTGCCATGAATGATAATTCTGATGAATGGATTGCTTCGATAGTGAGTTATATTCGTTACGAATTTGTTGGTACTTCGATGCGAGTTGGTAAAGGTCGACAATCAGCGGTGGTACAAGTATCTGATGTCAAAAAAATCAGAGAACAGCACGTTGGAAAAACCGAACCTTGGACAATCGAAGAATTAGACCAACTTTCAACGGCGATTAATCAATAATTACTCAATATTTTTAAAGAGCGTAATTTGCATATTTTTTTAAAACATTATTTGTTTAAGCTGATTATCTTAAACCATTCCTCTGTAAATAATTAAAAATTAACCAAAAACTATGAAACTTCTTTTACCAGTTTTATTTCTTTTTATTGGTGTAAGTTCATTCATGTCTATGTCCGAACAAGCTCCACAAGTGACAACGAAAGTTATTGTCAAGGATACAATGATGCTTGACCGTGAAAAATACCTCTCTTTTTTGAAAGATTCATTGAAAGGCAAAGAATCAATGGTTGCCGATTCGGTTTTCAAAAATATAAAATCGTTGAAAGGAAAGTCAGTTGAACAATTATTGAGTATTATGAATAATTGGGGACACGCATTGGGCGTAACCTGTAAGTTTTGCCACGAAACAACCAATTGGGCGTCTGAAAAAAGTCGGAACCATCTGCGTACCCGCGAAATGATTGTGATGAATGACCGACTTAATCGTGATTTGCTTTCACAAATGAAAGGTTTCCGTCAGCCAATAACAATGGGATGTATTTCGTGCCACAACGAAATGAAAGAACCACCTCATGATGGGCCACGTCCGCAAGCCCCTCGCCAACGTTCAGAAGGTGCAAAAAACTAAGATTTTCTATTAAAAAATAGATTTTAGGATAAAATACAAATAAAATTCTCGCAACGTGATAGACTCGAAACACTCGATTTTATCACGTTTTTTTATGCACCAAATTAATTTATAAAATAGTGTCAAAAAAAACTATGAAAATAGTTTTGAAACTAAAAAGTTAGTTATATATTTGAATCAGAATTTTAAAACAAGAAAATGGAATTGAGAGATTTAACCCGTGCCGAAGAAGAAGTAATGCAGATTTTATGGGAAATAGAGCCAACGTTTGTAAAGGATATTTTAGAATATTTCTCTGAACCTAAACCGGCCTATAATACGGTTTCTACAATTGTAAGGATATTGGAACAAAAGGGTTTTGTGGGACATAATGCCTATGGCAAAACGCATCAATATCATTCGTTGGTGAGCAAAGACCAATACAAATCTTTTGCAACTGGCAAATTAATGGAAAGTTATTTTGAAAACTCAGTCGAGGAAATGTTTTCGTTTTTTGTACGAGAAAAGAAAATAGACATGAAAGAAGCCGATGAGATTTTGAAGATGATTGAGCAGATGAAGAAAAAGTAAATTATTCAACTATGTATTTAAATTACAATTATGAAAAAGCTATTTATCACCATCTCTTTTGTCTTAATCGGCGTATTTTCAAGACTTGCCCAAACCAATGAACCTGTTTATGAACAAGTAGATATAATGCCTGAATATCAAGGTGGCACTAATGAAATGGTCAATTTTATTGGTAAAAACCTAAAATATCCAGAGCAAGCCGTGAAATCCAATGTAATAGGAAAAGTGATTGTATAAATAATCATTGAAAAAGATGGCAGCGTCAATTCTGTATCTTTCTTGAAAGGAATTGGATTTGGTTTTGATGAAGAAGTAGAGAGAATTTTAAAATTAATGCCAAAATGGGAAGCTGGCATAAAAGATGGAAAAAACGTAAGAAGATTTTTTATTTTACCTGTGCTGTTTGCTTTAGAAAATACCATAAAATCGAAGTAAAAGGCGTTTTTATTCAATCATACAAAAACTTTTTGAATATGACTTTCATACACTATCTCGTTCAGGTAAATCTATACTTGGCTCTATTTTATGGCTTTTATGCCCTTGTGTTATCAAATGAAACTTTTTATAACCTCAACCGAATCTATTTGGTTGGTTCAGCGGTGCTGAGTTTAGGAATTCCGTACTGGTATTCAGAATATGTTCAGTCATTTTTTATAACACAACAAGTCAATGAAGTATTTTATACTGTGCTAAGTCCAGCCGTTTTTGGAGTGAAGGCCAGTGCCGAAAACACAGTTACGTGGTTTGATTTATTGAAAATATTTTATGGGAGTTGTACATTATTTTTATCTATTAAGCTGATATTCAATTTTTTGCAACTAAAAAGAATTCTCGAAAATTCAGAAAATTATTCAAAATTTGGGGCAGGATTTTCATTCTTTAGCTTTGTTTTTGTTGATAAAGACCTGCAAAAACACGAGGTAGTACTGAAACACGAGCATGTGCATATCAAGCAATTACATTCGGCCGATGTAATATTGTTTGAAGTTATTGCGGTGCTTTGTTGGTTCAATCCAGTAGTATATTTCTATAAAAAATCAGTAAAGAATATCCACGAATTTATTGCCGATGATATTGCTAGTCGGCTAGAAGCCTCGAAAGCCGCCTACGCAATGTTGCTTTTCTCTCATCAGTTTGGACTAAATCCACACCAACTTACCAATCAGTTTATTGATAAATCAACACTTAAACGACGCATCGAAATGTTAAATAAACCACGCTCTCGCAAAATTGCTTTGTTGAAATACGGTTTTACCGCACCATTTTTTGTTTTGATGCTCGTGATTGCCTCAGCAAGTATCGCCAATAATAATGGTATCAAGAAAGTAGAAAAAATCGTAGAAACAACGGCCAAAATGCCAATTACGGAATTGTCTATTCTATCAATAAAAGAAATTTTAGCAGAAAAAGGAACACCCGTAAAAGGGAAAGTAACCGCTGCCGAAGATGGCAAGCCTTTGGCGGGAGCTATGATAATTATAAAGGGTAAAAACACAGGAACTACTACTGATATAGATGGAAATTTTACAATTAATACCAGTTCGAGTGATGAATTAATTTTTACTTTCGTTGGTTTTTAAAGCTCAACTGTGCCTGTTACTGATAAGAAAATTATAAATGTTAATCTGAAATCGAAAGATAGCGGCACTCCAATTGGTTTGCACGAAGTGGTTGTTGCAGGCTTAAAACCAACTATCAATTTTGAAAGCGAAGAAATTTTTACTACTGTCGAGGAAAATCCGTCTTTTCATAATGGAATAAAAAATATGTATCAGTACATTGCAAGAAACCTTCGCTATCCCGAACCTGCCAGAAGAGCACATGTACAAGGTAAAGTATTTGTGAAGTTTGTTGTCAGAAAAGATGGAAGCGTTTCGGATTTGCACGTATTGAAAGGCATTGGTTTTGGTTGCGATGAAGAAACTGTCAGAGTACTTGGCTCAATGCCTAAATGGACTCCAGGTGAGCAAAGTGGTAAACCAGTGAGTGTTTATTTTACGATGCCTGTAAATTTTGTATTGGAGGAAGACAAAACAGCTCTTATTAAAGGGGAATTTCCTTGGGAAAAATTGATTGTTATTGAGAAAGGAGAAATTAAAACTTTTACTGACAAAGAAGAGATTAGAAAAGAAAATGAAAGATTAAAACCACTTTTGCAAAGTGGGTCAATAAAGGAGGAGATTTCAGTAAATACGATTGAAAAAAGTATGACCATTAGAATTTTGGATAAGCCTAAAACTTCTGAAAGGGGAGTTAATGTTTTTAGTCAGCCAAATGTAGATATTGTTAATGGAGAACCGCTATTTGTTATTGACGGAAAAGTTGTATCCGAGGACGGGATATCGAATCTAAAACCTGATGATATTGCAACAATGGAAGTTTTGAAAAATGCTTCTGGAACAGCTATTTATGGCGAAAAAGGTAAAAATGGAGTAATTGTAATTACAACAAAAAAAGTAGCACAAGCCAAAGAAGAATCAAATTATGTTATTAAAGGTAAGCAACTCTACACGATAAAAATTGGAAATAAACGCCAAATAATTGATGCAAAAAATGCCAATGATTATTCAGCTGACCGCATTATGCAAGTAAATGTAGTAAAGGTAGGTGAAATTAAATCTCGAAAAACAGGCTTAAACGAATACGAAGAAAAAGTATTGAAAGATGCTTATGACGGCTGGGTTGATATTTGGGTGAGAGAGCAGTAAGTAAAAGAGCCACACAATTTAAACAGTGTGGCTCTTTTAGTTTTATCCCTTATAAAACAACCATTTGCCAATTTCTTTGAAAGTTGGTTTCTTGCCGTACATCAAAATACCCACACGATAAATTTTTGCGGCAATCCAGACCATTCCGAATGTACTGATTACGAGTAAAGTCATTGATAAAATCAGTTCCCATGGCTCAACGCCAAATGGCAAGCGAGACATCATCGTGATGGGTGAAGTAAACGGAATGATTGACGCCCAGAAAAGCAATTTATTATCGGTTTGTCCTGCAGTCATTAATCCGATTAGGTAGCCTGCGAGTAGTGGTAGCATAATCGGGAACATAAATTGCTGAGTATCGGTTTCGTTATCGACCGCCGAGCCGATTGCTCCATAAACCGAGGCATAGAACAAATAGCCAAATATGAAATAAAACAAAAAGCAACCAATAATAAGTGGAATATTAAGGTTTTTGGCACTTTGAATAAACGCCATTACTTTGCTTGCATCTGAAGGCGTTTGCTCAATTTTCTTAACAATTTTATCTTTATCTTTTTGTGGCATTTCTGACATTTGTTCCTGAGCCGCCTTTGCAATTTGTTGAGAAGGCAAAATCGAAGAACTAACCGTTGTCAGAACAAAGGTGAGCGTTATCCAAAGTGTAAATTGCGTAAGACCAACCAAACCAACGCCCAAGATTTTTCCCATCATTAACTCAAATGGCTTAACCGACGAGATAATTACTTCGATGATACGGTTGGTTTTCTCTTCAATTACACCACGCATTACTTGCATTCCGAAGCCAATTACAGTCGAGAACATCAAAATTACGGCAATAAATCCTAAAACCGTAGAAGCGAGCGTGTTTTGTTCCTTTTGCTCACCCTCTTTGCTCACAACCACAACTTTGGATGAAACATCAACGTCGGCATCTTCCAAAATCTTCTGGTCAATACCCGCCCTTGATAGTTTTACATTACGGATTTCGTTCTGAATAATACGTTCGATTTTTCCTTGAATCTCAAAACCTACGCCTTTTCCAGTGTAGATTTTTAAACCGCTCGGCTCCTCTATAATATCTTTCGGAATCATCGCTACGATGTCGGTGCGTTTTTGATTGAGACGATTAAGGGCGGAATCAATAGGCAGATTTAAGTATTCAAACTTAACTTTTTCTGAATCTTTAAATTTTTGAGTAAATGAGCCGCTTTCATCAATTATGGATACTCGTTGAACCTCAGCAGAGTTGAAAACTCCCCAAAACAATAAGGCATAAAATCCCGAAACGAGTATCGGCATCAAGAGCGTCATCACCCAAAAAGATTTTTTCTTGATTCTGACCAAATATTCTCTGCGTAGTATGAGCAATATATTTTTCATGTAATTAGTTTTTTAATTTTAGGATTTGTAATCCATCAGACTAAATTTATCCTTTAATCAATCAATACTTTCGTTGACAACCATTTTGAAAATATCGTTCATAGTCGGGATATTTTCACCAAACGAACGAAGTTCTACTTGGTCAATGATTTGTCTAATTAGTTGATTAACAGGTGTTCCAGTATTTAATTTAATAGTCGAACTCGAAAAATTATCTTCGATTTGTTCGGTATTTATAATCTCAAAGTCAGGGGAATTAGTCAATAAATCCCCCGAATACTTGATATTATAAGTATTAGTTTTGAAACGCTCTTTGATTTCAGATTTTGGGCCATCTAGTACTTTTTCCGACTTATTAATGAGGGCAATATGGTCGCATAGTTCTTCAACCGATTCCATGCGGTGAGTTGAGAAAATTATAGTAGAACCTTTTTCTTTTAGCTCCAAGATTTCATTTTTAATTAAATCGGCATTGATTGGGTCAAAGCCTGAAAACGGTTCATCTAAGATAATCAACTGCGGTTCGTGAAGTACTGTTGCCACAAATTGAATTTTTTGTTGCATCCCCTTCGACAGGTCTTCTACATTCTTTGTCCACCAAGTTTTAATATCAAATTTGGTGAACCATTCTTTTAACTTTTCGAGAGCCTGTTTTTCAGAAAGCCCTTTAAGCTGTGCTAAATAGAGTAATTGTTCGCCGACTTTCATTTTCTTGTAAAGTCCACGTTCTTCAGGCAGATACCCAATTTCTTTGATGTGCTTTTGGCTTAGTTTTTGGCCATCAAACAAAACATAACCTTCGTCGAAACCTGTAATTTGATTAATGATACGAATAAGTGATGTTTTTCCTGCACCATTTGGTCCTAGAAGACCAAAAATTACTCCTTTCGGAATATTGATGCTGACATCGTTGAGGGCTGTATGTTGCGAATAGTGTTTCACAACATTGTGAACTTCTAAGATATTATTCACGAATCGTGTTTGTTTGGTTTAGTGACTTAATTATAGCTTGATTGTCAGATAAAATGGCAAAAAAGTATAAGTGGATTTTTTATCAAATATAAGGTAAAAAAACTAATATTACCATTTAATAAAAATTATAAATTTGTAGGACTTTGAAAAAACTCCTTAATTCTTGATAAATTCTAACATAATCATTTAATTGTGAAAGCATTTTTCAAAACTTTGGTGTTTCTTTGTATTTAAATTATAAATCCAAGCTGGTAGATAAGACCTCAATATCCTGCTTTTATAAAAAAAATATTATGTACTTACCTTATGATAGATAATTTAAAAAATATTTTGTCGGTTATTCAGCGAATTTGGTCAAATATCGTATCCAAAGTTATTGCAGGATATTGGTGGATATTAGACAAAATTTACCGCTTCTTGTGCATAGTTTTTGGCGAAGAAAAAGTAGAACGAGTTTTTACGAAGTGTTATCGTGAGTTTTATGAAGCTCGGAACTATTTTGTTTCAAAGTTTGATTTGGAAGGAAATTATTACCCTTTAATCAATAAAATCTATAAGTATAGCCTACGAGCAATCATTGGTGGTTTGATTTATGTATTTTGTATTGAAACAAATTTTTTGTGGTTGTGTGGCCGAATGCCAAGCATTGAACAGCTTACAAATCCAAAGATTTCGCAATCATCTACAATATTTACTGCCGATGGTGTTGAGATAGGTAAGTTTTTTACAGAAAACCGAAAAACAATAGATTCTGTTGATATGTCTCCATGGTTATTCAAGGCACTAATAGCTACTGAAGACAAACGTTTTTATGAACACTCAGGCATTGATTTACGGTCTATGGCAGGGGTTGCTTTTGGTATTTTAAGTGGAGGAGGAGAGCGTGGAGGTGGAAGTACTGTTTCACAGCAATTGGCCAAAAATCTTTATAATACTCGCCGAAGTGAGATGAAAGGTCTGCTTTATTTTATTCCAGTGTTTAAAACTTTGGTTTATAAGACCAAGGAGTGGCTCACAGCTATTCGTCTCGAACGTAATTTTACGAAGGGTGAAATCTTGACTATGTACTTGAATACCGTCGATTATGGAAACAATGCTTACGGAATTCGTACCGCTTCAAAAACTTATTTCAATAAAGAACCAAAAAATTTACAACCCGAAGAAGCCGCTATTTTAGTTGGTTTGCAAAAAGGCACAACGCTTTACAACCCAATTCGAAATAAGAAGAATGCTTTGAAACGTCGTAATACGGTTTTGCAACTCATGGCAAATAATAAAGCGTTAACGCAAGTTCAAGCTAATAAATTAAGTCAAACAGAAATAAAATTAGATGTTAATTTAGAAGACTCCTACGATGGTCAAGGAGATTATTTTAAAGTTGCACTGTCGCGTTTTGTAGAGAATTGGGCAAAAAATAATGAGATAGACATTGATTTATACCGTGATGGCTTGAAAATTTATACAACCATCGATTCAAGAATGCAAACGCATGCCGAAACCGCAGTTTCTAGTCACATGAAGCGTTTGCAAAAACTTTTTGACCAAGAATGGAAAGGCAGAAATCCATGGACTTATGAAAACGGGCAAGAAATACCTGGCTTTTTGGATACAGTTGCCAAGCGGACGCCAATCTATAAACTTTTGGTGAAAAAGTATAAAGATAATCCCGATTCTGTACAATATTATATGTATGAAAAGAAGAAACCGATTAAGGTCTTTAGTTGGGAAGGCGATAAAGAAATAATGATGAGCCCTGTTGATTCAATCAATTATTACAAGAGATTTTTGCAAACGGGCATGATGGCAATGGATCCCTATACGGGTTTCATAAAAGCTTGGGTAGGTGGTATTAATTACGAATATTTTAAATATGACCATGTTAGACAAGGTCGTCGCCAGCCAGGTTCTACTTTCAAGCCAATTCTTTATACTGCAGCAATTGATGGGCCATTAAATTTAACGCCTTGTGACCAACGTGAAGATAAGCCATTCAAGAAAGAATGGGTAGAGAATGGGAAACGTAAAACTTGGGAGCCTAAAAATGCCGATGGGGTATTTTCGTATTCAAATATGACATTACGTAGGGCAATTGCTCGTTCGGTCAACTCTGTTGCGGCACAATTATCAGATGAAGTAAAACCAAAAGGTATCATTGAATATGCCCGTAAAATGGGCATTACCGCACCACTTGAACCAGTACTTTCGCTCGGAATCGGAACTTCAGATGTTTCACTATATGAAATGGTGGCAGCTTATGGTGTATTTTTGAATGAAGGTCAATATACCGACCCAATGTTGGTTTTTAAGATAGAAGATGCCAAAGGAAGAGTATTGTTTGAGTTTGAAACTAAAAAACATGATGCTATTAAACCTGAGTCTGCCTACTTGATGCAATATATGCTTCGTGGTGGGGTAGAAGAACCTGGTGGAACTTCTCAGGGTTTATTTGAATACTGTAGTGCATTATTTGGTAACGGCGGACAAGCCGCTGGAAAAACAGGTACAACATCAAACTATTCAGATTCGTGGTATATTGGCTTCACGAAAGACTTGATTTGTGGTGTTTGGGTTGGTGGCGATGACCGAAGTATCCACTTTCGCTCTCGAATGGGTGAGGGCTCAAGGTCAGCAATGCCTATTTTTGGGAAATTTATGCAAAATGTTTATACCGATAAAAAACTTAGTTATAGCCCTGGTGCATTTCCGAAACCTGGAATGAAAATAATAAAAGATTATCAAGGTTGTGTATCGACAGGCGGAGAAGTCGTTACATCAGATTCTATTGGTACGTCGGTTGATTCTTCAGCATTTCCCTTAGAAAACCAAAGACTTCCATCAATAGAACTAATTAAAAGAGATACAACAATTAATCGTGATAATCGTTAAAAAAGTTTTATTTTGAATAATATTATTGTTTCAGTATTTTAGGTTCTTAATATTGGTTTTAATTGTTTTGTTTTCTTGGAAACAGTTATTACCTGTTAAATAAACAAATTTTTTATAAATCCCTTACAACCTTTTCTTTGCAATAAGTGTCCTTACAATAAATAGTATTTATTTCAAATCTCAATTTTAGTCATGCAATTACAAAACCTTATCTGCAACTCAACAATATGTTTAACTGGAAATAAAAAAGTCAATCCAGCCGAGGTTCTTTTTCTAAAAGCTGATGTAAATTATACCGAGCTTTTTATGCAAGGAGGAGAAACTCTTATAGTTTCGAAAACCTTAAAAGAACTAGAAAAACAATTTATTCCATTCGATTTCTTCCGAACTCACAAATCATTTATGGTCAACTTAAACTACGTAATAGGTTATCAGATTCACGAAGGTCTATTGGTGAAATTAGACGGAGAATACAACGTAAATTTATCTCGTCGCCGTAAGGAAGACTTTTTGAAGTCATTCCATAATTTTCCTAAAAATTAAATTTGATGATACATTAATTGTAATTGGTATTAAGTATTTGTAATTTTTGAAAGACCATAGAAAAAACATTCTACGGTCTTTTTTGCATATAAAATTGGCATCACCTTTTATAAAAATGTGTCTTACCTACAATAATCGATTTATCGGTTAAAGTTTTTATAAAGCATTTTTGTACGTTAACAATTAATTCTTTAGATAATTGAAAGCTTTTAATTAACATTATAGATAAAAACTATATTATTATAAAAACAATCAATTTGGTTTATTCTTTAGTCTGTAGTAATTTCGTAAAAAAATAAAGCAAAACACAAGTCTTGTTTTTATTATTTTACTCATTAGTGAGCTAATATATTATCATTCATAAATAAAAAAAACTTATCGAAATGGAAAATCATACATCCAATGGCGGTGAAGCAAAATGCCCATTCCTTCATGGATCTGGTGCACCTGTAAATCAAAGTGCCGGTGGCGGTAAAAGAAACCAAGATTGGTGGCCAAACCAACTAAGATTAAACATTCTTCGTCAACATTCTTCATTATCAAACCCTATGGGTCAAGATTTTGATTATGCAAAGGAGTTTAGCTCACTTGATTTAGCTGTCTTGAAAAACGAAATCAACGATTTAATGACCACCTCACAAGAGTGGTGGCCAGCAGATTATGGTCATTATGGTCCATTTTTTATTCGTATGGCCTGGCATAGTGCTGGTACCTATCGTATTGCCGATGGTCGTGGAGGAGCAGGTGCAGGCATGCAGCGTTTTGCACCATTAAATAGTTGGCCAGACAATGGAAACCTTGACAAAGCTCGTTTGTTATTATGGCCAATAAAGCAAAAATATGGCAGAAAAATCTCATGGGCTGATTTAATGATTTTGGCAGGTAATTGTGCATTAGAGTCAATGGGATTTAAAACATTTGGTTTTGGCGGTGGACGTACAGATGTTTGGGAACCAGAAGAAGATATTTATTGGGGCCCTGAAGTAAAATGGTTAGATGATAAGAGGTATTCTGGCGACCGTGAATTAGAAAACCCACTTGCTGCTGTCCAAATGGGTCTAATTTATGTGAATCCGGAAGGCCCTAATGGAAATCCGAATCCATTGGCAGCTGCCCGTGATATTCGCGATACTTTTGGCCGTATGGCAATGAATGACGAAGAAACAGTAGCATTGATTGCTGGTGGGCATACTTTTGGTAAAGCTCACGGTGCAGGTGACCCTGGTCAATATGTAGGTGCAGAACCAGCCGCAGCAGGTATTGAAGAGCAAAGTATGGGTTGGAAAAATACCTTTGGCACTGGTAATGGTGAATATACAATCACAAGTGGTTTGGAAGGTGCTTGGTCGCAGACCCCAACGCAATGGAGTAATAATTATTTTACAAACTTGTTTGGTTTTGAGTGGGAATTAACCAAAAGTCCAGCAGGAGCCCATCAATGGATTCCAAAAGGTGGTGCAGGTGCCGGAACCGTACCTGATGCTCATAACTCAGCTAAAAGTCATGCCCCAATTATGTTTACGACTGACATAGCTTTGAGAATTGACCCAGCTTATGAAAAAATATCAAAACGTTTCTTTGAAAATCCAGATCAATTTGCTGATGCATTCGCCCGTGCTTGGTTCAAACTAACGCACCGTGATATGGGACCGAAATCACTCTATTTGGGACC
>CAMAQF010000085.1 GCA_945860265.1 Emticicia agri
AATTTGGCATGGTTTACAAAACTTTAGATCTGATTCTCAGGTCTATACGTGGATTTACCGAATCGCCACCAACGAAAGTCTGAATTTTTTACAGAAAAAACGTCGCCAAAATCACGTCCCTCTCGATAAAGACGACAGCCTTGATTTACTCAATACACTCGAAAGTTCGATTAGTCAAGATTATATTTCAGGCGATGAAATACAGTTGAAACTACAAAAAGCCCTTTTGAAATTGCCTGATAAACAGCGACTTGTATTCAACATGAAGTACTTCGATGACATGAAATACGAGGAAATATCTGAAATAACTGGAACTTCAATTGGAGCATTAAAAGCTTCTTATCACTTAGCAGTGAAGAAAATTGAAGATTCGCTCAATCGCCAAGAAGCAAGTTTTTGAGAAAAAATTAAACCTTTTTAAAATATGTTTGTCAATATATCGTTATTACAAATTTTTTAAGTTCGGATAATATGATATCACTAGATAAAATAGAAAAAGTAAATCGTGCGACTGATCGCATTTTTAAAGTACCTCAAAATTACTTTGAAAACCTTTTAGCGTCTATTTTAAATAAGACTACCGAATCGACAATAAGTCTCCAAAATAAAATCCAAAAACCATTCTCAATGCCCTATGGTTATTTTGAAGAACTTTCGTCTAAGATTATGGGCAGAATAGGACAAATTGAAAAGAAAAATATTTATTTAGAAAGTTTAGAAAGAATAAATGTTTTTAAAGTTCCAGAAAACTATTTCCAAGAACTCGAACTAAACACCAGCATTGAGCAATTCGAAAAAAACAATATTTTCAAAGTTCCTTATGGATATTTTGAAAGTTTAAATAAAAATATTCTGTCAAATATTACAACAAAACTAGCAAAGACCATCAAAGTAAATTGGTGGAAAACTCAAACAACAAAATGGTCAATCGCAGCAAGTGTAATTTTGATGGTCGGTTTATGGTTCGGAATTCCTCAATTCACAAAAGATAAAACTGAATTAGCTTTAGAAAAAGTAAGCAATGCCGAAATTAAAACGTATCTCGAAACCCAAGATTTAAGTTATCTTGAATACGAATCGGCCACTGAAACCACTCAAAACATTAATAGGGTAGTTTTAGATGGTCTTAATATTGACAAAGAAGATATTTTAGAACATCTCGTAAGCCAAGATTTAGAAGAGGATATTTGACCGTTGAGTAAATTTACCCTCGACACCTTTAGATTTACGATTCTTAATCATTTGAAATAAAAGTTTTATAAATAATAGTAAAATCAGTCAGACTTATAATAAAATGAAAAAAATAGTATTAATACTGCTGTTCATTCCTATAATCTCAACTGCCCAAAACCGTCAACGTGGTGTTGGAGAAGGTCGATTACAAAAAATCCATTCAGCTAAAATCGGTATAATTACCGATCGCCTTAATCTTACACCTGAGCAAGCACCTCAGTTTTGGGCAGTTTATAACGAATATGAAAACAAAAAGATTGATTTAAAAAAGACTATTCGTAAATCTATTGAAGAGTCAAATTCCTTGGCCTCAACTGACGATAAAATTTTATTAACTCAAAAACAAGTAATTATACTACGCAGAAAAGAACTTGATTTAGAAGAAGAATACATGAGCAAAATACTTCGTACAATTACACCCCGACAGTTTTCTGAACTCAAACGGACTGAAGCAAATTTTAACAAAATGTTGCTTGAAAAACTTAACGAAAAAGCAGATAATTAATAAAGAATAAAAAGGAAGCCTTCGCTACGAGTGGAACACCCAGTCCGAATGCTTCCGTAAAACTCAAAAAGGTCAATTTCTTAGGAATTTGACCTTTTTTATTTAGTAAAAGAAAAATAAAGCATGATTTTTGACTAATTTTGCATTGAAATTATTCCTATTGAAAATGCAAAACAATATCAATAAAAGCAATCGTCTCAATAATTTAAGTTATGCCATTCGTGGACCGGTTTTCGAGAAAGCACAACAACTCGAGGCAATGGGGCAAAAAATCATTAATTTAAATATTGGCAATCCCGCACCATTTGGATTTGATGTACCTGATGAGATTGTCCATGACATGATTATGAATATCCGAAATGCTCAAGGATATGTGCATCATTTGGGTATTTTTTCCGCTCGCAAGGCCATCATGCATTATACACAACAAATTGGCATTCAAGGAGTTACGATTGATGATATTTTTATCGGCAACGGGGTGAGCGAGCTAATCGTAATGACAATGCAAGCTCTCTTGAATGATGGGGACGAAATTTTAATTCCATCACCTGATTATCCACTTTGGACAACTTCGGTGGCACTTTCTGGCGGAAAACCTGTACATTATATATGTGACGAAGAATCCGACTGGAATCCAGATTTAGATGATATTCGCCAAAAAATTACTCGAAAAACCAAAGGTATAGTAGTGATTAACCCTAATAACCCAACTGGAGCGGTTTATGACAAAGATATTTTAGAAGGAATTATAAAAATTGCAGCCGAGCATAATTTAATAGTATTTGCAGATGAAATTTATGATAAAATCCTTTTTGATGGGGCAAAACACATTCCGATGGCGTCATTGAGCGATGACGTTTTTGTGATGACTTACAGCGGTTTATCAAAAAATTATCGTGCTACTGGTTTCCGTGGCGGATGGGTGATTTTAAGTGGAGCGACACTAAGAGCAAAATCTTTTGTTGAGGGCTTTACACTTTTAGCAAGTTTACGACTATGTGCTAATGTACTAGCACAATATGCAATTCAAACCGCTCTCGGTGGGTATCAAAGTATTGATGATTTAGTAGCTCCAAATGGTCGCTTATGTAAGCAGCGAGATTTGATTCATTATAAAATGACGGACATACCAGGTATCACTTGTGTAAAACCTAAAGGAGCATTGTATCTTTTTCCGAAAATTGATTTAAGAAAATTTTCATTCAAAGACGATGATCAGTTTACTTATGATTTATTATGCGAACAAAAGGTTTTAGTAGTTTCAGGGACTGGCTTCAATTATTTAAAGCCTGACCATTTCAGAATCGTATTTTTGGCCTCATCCGAAGAATTAGAAACTGCTTCCAGCCGTATACGAAATTTCTTAGATCACACTCGAATAAGAGTTGACGAGCTGGAATTAGTTTAATCGAAGTACTTAGATAAAAGGCACGAGACGGTTCACCGCAGCGATTTGGGACAAGAAAGTTCGCCGCAGCGACGGTTCGCCGCAGCGACAGTTAACCGCAGCGACGGTTAACCGTAGCTATAAAATATTAAAATCAAAAAGTTACATCTTTTCAATTTGGTAATTAATATTGTCCCATTCCTTAATTTGGAATTTAAAATTAAGAATCATAAAAATGCTCATTTAGCCATCGTTTATTGTTAAAAAAATATGCTTCATTTAGGTATAAAAAATACATTACGCATTCTTCGAGGCACAGGCGTTGGAATGTTTTTGGGTGACGAAGAAGGTAACGATGTACTTCTACCAAAAAAATATGTCCCCGAAAATGCAATCGTTGGCGAAGATATTGAAGTATTTATTTACCGAGATTCAGAAGATAGAATAATTGCAACCAACCTCGAACCCAAAATTCAGTTAAATCAATTTGCTTGTTTACAAGTAAAATCGGTTACAGCTATTGGTGCATTTTTAGATTGGGGGCTAGAAAAAGATTTGTTTGTGCCTTTCAGAGAGCAAAACAAAAAAATGGAGGAAGGTAGATGGTACGCAGTTTATCTTTATTTAGATGAAGAAACTGACCGTTTGGTGGCGTCTTGTAAAGTAAATCGCTATTTTGAGAAAGAAAACATTGATTTACTTATTGGGCAGGAAGTTGACCTTCTAATTTTTGAAGAAACTGATTTAGGCTTAAATGCGGTCATTAATAATAAATATAAAGGTCTTATTTATGAAAATGAAATTTTTCAGAGAATCAAAATTGGCACACGCACCAAAGGTTTTGTAAAAAATTTAAGAGACGACAACAGAGTTGATTTGAGCTTGCAAAAACAAGGTTACGCCAATGTAGAACCAAATGCAGAACGAATTATGGAAAAACTAAAAGCCAATAATGGTTTCTTGGATGTAACTGATAAAAGCGATTCAAATTACGTAATGTATCAACTCGAAATGAGTAAAAAGACTTTCAAAAAAGCAGTCGGAGCATTGTATCGCCAAAAGATTATCCGAATCGAAGAAGATGGAATTTATTTAGTTTAAGATTTTAGATACAGGATTCGAGAGAAAAATAAACTAACACAAAAAGCTCAGAGTTGATTATCAACTCTGAGCTTTTTTATCAATATTCGTATCCAGAATCATTTATCTTGAATCTATTTATTCAATTCCGTAGCTAACACCATTCTGATTTTCAGCTTTGCCCCTAGCGACATCGCGTCTACTAAGTCCTGAACGGTCAATGAACTTTCAGCTCTCAATACCACTGTGGGTTCTTCCATTCCTTGTACGGCGACCATTAATTTCTCTTCTAACTGCGGAAACGGTATTGGAGTTGAGTTAATATAATATACTTTATCTTTTGTGATTGTGAGTGAAATCGGTTGTTTACTCACATCATGAGTTGATTTTGAAGATTTTGGCAATAATAACTTTATCACATTTGGATTTCCCAATGTAGAAATAATTAGGAAAAACAACAACAAGAAAAACATAATGTCGTTCAGTGATGATGTCGATACCTCAGCTACAAATCTTCTTTGTCGTTTTAATTTCATAGGAAAAACTTTTTTGCTTTAAGTAATAGGCTTTAAGCAATATGAAAAATAAATATACTTTTACTTTCAATTTAAATAGCCTAAAACACATTACTTAATACATAGTACATTATCGAACCGGCTCATTTAAAGTATCAAGAAAGTCCATAACTGTCGCCTGTAAATGGATACCGAATTTATCAATCATCATGTTTATACTATGATAACCGATGTAGGCAATCAATCCAACAACAAGACCTGAACATGAGGAAATCATTTTTTCGTAAAGGCCATTGGCAATAATTTCGATGGTAAAATTACCCGTTGTACCAATATCATAGAAAATACGGATGATACCTAAGATTGTGCCCACAAAACCTAAAATTGGAGCAACTCCAGCAATAAGGCCAAGATAACCCATATTTTTCTCCATTTTTGAAACCTCTAAATTGGACTGAATCTCCATCGCACTCTCAATATCTTTCACAGGGCGACCAATACGAGTAATTCCTTTTTCTAAGATTCTAGCAATCGGAAGGTTTGTGCTTTTACACAAAGTTGCTGCTGTGCGTAAATCACCTCTCAAAATATTGTCTTTCAAAGATCTCAAAAATCCAAAATCAATATTTGATGCACTTCTGATGAACAAATAACGCTCTATCATAAAGAAAATCGTGACGAACAACAAGATTAAGATTGGATAAATAACAATACCACCTTTCAATAGTAGGCTTAAATAATTAATTGATTCCGCACTTGCTGCTGTAGCAGTAGAGTCAACTTGAAGCAAAACAGTTTGTAACATATTAGCTTGAGAAATATATTGTTCGGTTATTTAACTTTAAAACTGTAAAATTTAGTATGTAAAATTACATTTTTTTCTTAATATTTACTCAAAAACTACGCTCCCATTCCCTTTAGTGCTGCTTTCATATTATCGAGTTGCCGTTTTTTCTGTAAAATTACAGGAGCCGCCACACGTTCTCTACAATCGAACAAACTACAACGTTCGCATGTTTGATTTACTTCTCTGACTGAAATCTTTGGGTCAGCTAAAAACTTAAACTTACTTCGTAAGTTATCGTTTAATTCAAACCCCATTGTTACACTAATATTTAAGTGTGAAATAATACTAAGCGGACGAGCCATAGACATTACAAAATATTGATTTTCAGAATCCAAATAGTTAGATATCTGGACACCTACTAATGGTTCTTTGTATTTAGTACTTTGCTGTAAATTAGAAACATTATCCAAGATATTCAATGAAATCCATCGGCGACAATAATGTTCTTTTTGAGTTTCATGCGGATTATGCTTTTTGGCTAAATGCATTTCTTTGGTCAAATGATATTCTTTATGGCCCGAAGGTGCTTCAAATCGCAGGAAAAAAATACCATCAATACCAAAGAATTTGGGCAAAACGTTGCTTATTCGATGATATAATGTTTCGGGAGTAGCTTGAAAGTAATTTGCTAAATCAACTAACGCTTTATTACTCCAAGTTTCTTGATTGAAAAGTTTTTCTAATTTTCCAATTAGCTTTTCTTTACGAATCAGAATCGCACCAGCAAAATAAGATGAATTAAAGTTATTGAGTACCGAATCGAATGATTTTACCTCTACCCATGACGATGTATAAGGTCTATCTTTGATTTTCATATACAAAAAGCCTAATTCTCTTCCGAGTGTAAATGCTCTTTGATCAGAGGTGATTCTCTTATTAATTAGCAAAGTATTGGTTTTAGGCAAAAAAACAGAACGAATATTCACAATATCTGGATAATCTTCTTCATCAAAATATTTTATTGTGAAACCATATTTATCGGTTAATAGATTCGATAAAAAATACTCATCAACTTGCTGTTCGGTAGAAACCTTATGTTCGACCAAAAATTTATCAACTTCTTCTTCAATATCGGGAAAGTAATTATCGTGCATTTCTTGATATGATCGCAGCACTGCAAAATAAAACTGCTCAACCGACATATTATAACTACGTCCGATTTCTATGATTGTACTTATAAATGCACTCAGTTTTGTTGGAGCGTCAGAAAGAAGTTCGAGTAAATCCGCTGGCGAAATGCCGAAAATTTCAAAAGGAAGTTCGGTTAAAAAATTAGAACGAAGAAGTTCTGAAATGGGTTCTAATTTCTTATTAAGTTTTAGCGAAACGAGTGTATCATAGTCAACGCCCATTGCTTCAGCTAAAGCAACAATTTTATCAGATTTTGGGTATTTTTTTCCTTTCTCAATCTCATTTATATATGACATCGAAAGACCCGACTTTTGTGCAAGTTCAGTGAGCGACATGCGTTTATCTAGTCGAAGTTGTTTAAGTTTTAGTCCAAATACAAGACGGATGTTATCAGTATTAAGGCTCATCTATTAATTTGGTATTTCTTTAGTTTGTCTTGAGGTTGTTATTAAAAAATATGATTTTTATATTTTCAACAATAAAGGTAACAAAAATGCACAAGTTTAAAGAATGATTCTTAAAAAAATACGTAAAAAGCGTTTGTTTTACATATTTAAAAATAATTTCATTTTTAGGCAATTTATGAAAACAACAACCTTTTCTATTTTGGCCAATTCAGCTAATTCCATGAGCATCATCATTATAAGTGAAACGGCTAAATAAATTACATTAATAAATAAAATAAACTTTTCTGTAAAAAAATAGGTTTAAAATTAAACATAGCTTCTTTAATCAAATGAACTGGAATAAACTTACCGAAGAAAATCAATTAGATGAAATCAAGCAAGAATCATACAATCAGCCCGTTATGATTCTCAAACATAGCACAACATGCTCAATTAGTGCTACTACATTATCGAGATTAGAAAGATCGTGGAAAACTGATGCCGCTAAAGATTTAAAACCCTACTATCTTGATTTGTTGAAACTCAGACCAATTTCTAATAAAATTGCACAAGAATTTGATGTAGAGCACGAATCTCCTCAAGTGTTAATCATCAAAAACGGAAAATCGGTTTATAATGCTTCACACTTCGATATACGTTTTGATGAAATCGTTGATCAATTATAAAATATCAACAATAAATAATGAACGATTAGTATTCATCATTTAATAAAATTATCAGGAAACTGTCCATTTAAAATTAAAAACTTGTTCGATGTCTGGATGTAAACTCAACGAAACAGGGCAAGTATGAGCCGCTCTTACGTATTTTGCTTGAATATCTTCCGAAAGAGCATTTGGTGTTTTCATAGTAAAATCAACAATAACTTTAGCAATCCGGCGTGGTGCATCATTCGACATAATTTTTGTTACCTCGATTTCTGAACCATTAAATTCGACACCTTCTCGGTTGGCCATAATTCCCATAATTGTTATTGCACAGTTTCCAAGCGAAGTTGCGGCCAAATCTGTTGGAGAAAAGGCTTCACCTTTACCGTTATTATCGACAGGTGCATCTGTTAAAATTGATTCGTTTGATTGTAAATGAGTGGCTTGCGTACGTAAACCGCCAAGATAAATTATTTTTGAAGTAGGCATTTTCTTTGGTTGATAAATTTTAATTCCATTAATAAGTATTTGGTCACTAGAAACGAGATTCGGGATTAGAGACGGTATGTCTCAGCGACGGTTATCTGCCTCAATAAAAGCTTAATTATCAACAAAATAGTTATTTAATTTTTGTCGATTATCTTATTATTTTTACTTAAACTTACAAAAATAAGCAAAAAACAAGTATTTTTCAAAAGCAAAGAACATTCATTTAATATATTAAGTTAGTCTAAAGATGATTTTTCAAAAAAATGCGTTTATATTTATATTGTTAACCTAAATAAAACAATGGCTTACGTAATTATCAGATTTTTAAATATATTTCTTGTACTTCTTTCTATAAGTACTTTTGCCCAACGTAAAGCAACTACACCTGCACCTAAGAAAACTAGTGAAGATTATAAAATGTTGGCTTATGGTGCTACAACCAACACAAATTCAGGGTTATTAGGTGGATTTGTGGTTCGTCATTCAAGTGCAGTTGGAAGCATGAAAGGCCATCCACTTCATCGCTATATTGCTATTGAAGCCATAAATATTAAACATCCAAAAGAAAAATCAGAGCCTACGAGCATAGCCAATAGATTTATTTATGGCAAAACCAATTATCTATTTTCGGTTAGGCCACAATATGGTAGAGAAATCGTTTATTTCAAGAAAAACGGAGAGGACGGTATTGGGATTAGTCTGATTTTGGCTGGTGGACCTTCGATTGGTATTCAAAAGCCATATTATATCAAATATGACCGCACTGGTCGTGGTCAGATTGAAATTGTTCAGTACGACCCGAATATTCACAAAGAATTAAATCGTATTCAAGGTTCGGCAGGTATTTGGCAAGAATTCTTCAAAAACATGCAACTAAATCCAGGTGTTCACTTTAAAGTTGCTGCTAATATTGATATGAATACTTTTGGCAATAGCCTCACAGGTTTTGAAATTGGTCTAACCGCCGAGGCTTTCAGTAAAAAACCTGAAATCATGTCGAATAAATTAACTCAAAACGCACAAATTTATACATCAGGCTCTCTTACTGTATATTTTGGCAATAGAAAACAAAAAAAATAGCTTTTCAAAAGGCATAATGCCTTACATTTGCACCATCAAATTATTCTTGTTTTTCTGAATAACAAATTTAGAAAAATTAGTTCAGTAAAACTTCCGTAAAATAATGATAGAATTACCCGTTGTAAGTACCGAGCAACGTACACGCCGCCCAGACTGGTTAAGAGTTAAACTTCCTATTGGAGAGAATTTCAAAAAAGTACGCAGCTTGGTTGACGAATATAAATTACATACGATTTGTCAGTCGGGAAATTGCCCAAATATGGGCGAATGTTGGGGAGAAGGCACAGCAACATTTATGATTTTAGGAAATATTTGTACAAGAAGTTGTACATTCTGTGCCGTTGCAACTGGCCGCCCAAATGAATATGATACTGACGAGCCTCGCCGTGTAGCAGAAGCAATTAAGTTAATGCAAGTAAAACACGCTGTGCTTACTTCGGTAAACCGTGACGAATTGAAAGATAAAGGTGCTGAAATTTGGTATCAGACCGTGAAAGCAGTAAAAGAAGTTTCTCCAAAAACGACTATTGAAACACTTATTCCCGATACAAAAAGCAATTGGGAAGCCCTCTACCGAATGATTTCGGCGGGACAAGAAGTAGTTTCGCACAATATAGAAACCGTAGAGCGTTTATATAGGAATGTTCGCCCGCAAGCAAAATATGCACGTAGTTTAGAGCAAATTCGTAGAACAAAAGAATATGGTCAACGCACAAAATCAGGGATTATGCTTGGTTTGGGCGAAACACAGGATGAAGTTTTAAAAGCAATAGATGATTTAGTCGAAAACGGTTTGGATATTTTGACGCTCGGACAATACCTTCAACCAACAAAAATGCACCATGACGTTATTGAATTTATTCACCCAGATGTTTTTGCAATGTATCGTGAAGAAGGCTTGCGTCGTGGATTGAAATATGTTGAGTCTGGCCCGTTGGTTCGCTCAAGCTATCATGCTGAACGACATGTAAATGTATAAACCCCCGCCATTGAAGGGGAGCTAACTATTCTAATTAATTCATTTTTCAGATATGCCGGACTTTAAAGATTTCCCATTTAAGCAAACTGATGACCCAGTTAAAGATTGGGAGAAAAATTTTAGTCATGACTTTGGGCAGTCCGAAAGGTCGTCAGATGGGAAGGGCTTCATCATCTGTGGTGGTGGAATGTCAGGGCTTTCGTTGGCTTATTATCTACAAAATAGCAAATTGGGTAATAAACCAATTTTTATTATTGAACCCCAAGAAAAAAATAAAAATGATAGAACTTGGGCTTTTTGGGAAGCGGAAAAAGGCACTTTTGAAGATATTTTATACAAGAAATGGAATTTTATAAACTTCCGTGATGCTTCTGACAAAGTTCAAAAACTTGATATTGGTGATTATCAATACAAACTTCTTCGAGGTATTGATTTCTATAATTTCGTTATTGCCGAACTTCGAAAATCGACTAATATTCATTTCATTAAAGATTCAGTAATCAGCATTCAAGATTCCGATGAATACGCTATTGTAAAAACGGAATCTGGACAAACCTATCATGCTGAATTTGTATTTGATAGCACTTACAAACTCAAACTTAATATTCCTAAAAACCATAATCTACTTCAACATTTCAAAGGTTTGGTAATTCGTACGCAAAAAGCAGTCTTTGACCCTACCTTAACCGAAATGATGGATTTTGGAGTAGAACAGTTCAATGAATGTCGATTTATGTATATTTTGCCTTTTGATGAACATACCGCTATTGTTGAATATACGCTTTTCACCGAAAAATTATTGGAAGAAAAAGAATATGATGTTGAACTAAAAAAATACATTACAAAAAAACTACAAATAACTGACTATGAAGTAATTGAAGATGAATTTGGAATTATTCCGATGTCTGATGAAGCTACTAATGAGTTTCCGAGCAAACACATTGTCAGAATCGGAACTGCTGGTGGTTATACAAATCCTGCTACTGGTTATACTTTTCAGAATACGCAAAAGCGGTTGAAAGCCATAGTTGAGCAATTAGAAAAAACCGGCTCGCCAGTAATCAAAACTTCATGGTTTAAGAAAAGATTCTCCTTTTATGCAAGTGTTTTACTGAATGTTCTCGAACAAAAACGTCTTCCTGCTGTCGATATTTTTGCACGCTTGTTTGAACGAAATTCAGCCTCGCAAATCTTCAAATTTTTAGATTGTGAAACCAATCTTTGGGAAGAAATAAAAATCATGAATACGACTAAAAAAATAAAATTTTTAGCGGCTGGTATTGATGTAATTAAAAGGAAAGTATAATACTTTTATTTATTAATAAAAGTATTATACGTATCACCTATCAACTTCGCCCATAATTACATCGAGCGAGCCAATAACTGCAACCAAATCAGCAATCATACCTCCACGAGATAATTCAGGCAGAACCGATAAATTACTAAACGAACAGGCACGAGCTTTTACTCTCGTCGGAATATCTGAACGGCCATCTGTACGAAAAAAGAAGCCCAATTCACCTTTTGGATTTTCGGCACGGCAATAAAATTCCATTTTTGGAGGACGAATTTTCTTTGGAATAAGTGCTTGTGGATCGAAATCGGATGTTCTTTTATGTTCTTTATTCAGTTTATCCAAACATTGCTGAATAATTTTAACTGATTCCCAACATTCTTTCACACGCACGTTATTTCTATCCCAGCAATCACCAACCTTTCCCATCTCACCTTTTCCTACTGGAATATCAAATTCAATTTCACTGTAAACCGAGTAAGCATCCACTTTTCTTAAATCCCATTTTAGTCCAGAACCACGCAAAACAGGGCCCGTACAACCATAATTAATGGCCATTGACAAAGGCAAAACACCAACATTGGCCGTACGATTGATAAAAATATGATTTTCGATAACGAGTTGTTGTAATTCAATGAGTTTTGGTTTCAGATAATCAATAAATTCGCGGCAACGCTCTTCAAAACCTATGGGTAAATCATAGAATAAACCCCCTACCCAAACATAGTTATAGAGCATTCTGGCACCGCAAAGCCATTCTAGCATACGCATAATATGTTCTCGGTCACGGAAAATCCAGAGAAATGGCGTTGCCGCACCAATATCAAGTGCAAAAGTACCAATTGCAATAAAATGGGAAGCTAAACGGTTTAGTTCAGCTACCAAAACTCTAATATATTCAACTCTTTTTGGTAAATCATTATCTATACCGAGCATTTTTTCAATGCCCATCACATACGCCAATTCCGAATTCATGGCTGCTACATAATCCATCCTATCAACATAAGGAATGATTTGATTGTAAGGCAAACTTTCAGCGTGCTTCTCGAAACAACGGTGCAAATATCCTAAATGCGATACTACATCAACAACTGTTTCCCCATCAGTCAGCACTTCCAAACGCAAAACTCCATGCGTAGATGGATGTTGAGGTCCAATATTCAGTACCATTTCTTCCGAATACAAATCTTCTGGTTTGTATTTATTCGGTTCTGAAATAGTAAGATTTTCAGGGCGATATTTATATTGTACTTGTTGCATTTTGGGAGATACGAGATTTTAGATGCGATATTTTAGATACGAGATACGAGATTGGAATAAAATGAAAAATGAAATAAAAATCTCAAATCTCGTATCCCCATTCTCAAATCCACTATCTCAATTTTATATAAAAAACATTACTAACAGGACGTTCACCAGCGTGGTCGAACAATTTATTATCAGATGGATAATTCACAACACCATTTTCGGGTTGACCTTTGATATACATTGTCGTTGAACCTCCACCGTCAAAATTGATTGCGTTTTTGCAGTTTAAAGCCTTTGCCAATGTACTTAACTCAGCCAAAGTCATACCAAAAGACTCATCCGAACGACCATCTATCGTAATCAACAATAGTTTTTTATCATTTGTTACACACGCACATGTACGAGGATGACGATTATCATTGAACGGCGTTTTGGCCAATTCTTCCATTATTCCATTATACATCAACAAAGGGCCAGTTAATAAAATATTTTCCTGAGACAGGTTTTTCTCCCAACCTGCTTTTTGCTCTCCTTTTATAATACTTACCTTATTATTTTCGATGACTACACCTGAAATAGAATGAAAAGGTAGTCTAGCCACATTAGAAAGTCGAGTTGTATCGACGATTTTACCGCCAATTTTCAAAAAATCAACCGCTCCTCCATTTTTCATATCGAAAAAACCTGCATTTACTGCTGCTATTGCACCCAAATCAGCTGCTACTTTACTTGTTTTTTTTAACGAACGCTTGATTTGTGAATCAGTTTTCATCGAATCAACGGTGGCAAAACCAAATTTTACTTTTTTATTATTGAGCGAAATCTCCAAAATATTAATAGATTGATTGGCATTAAAAAGCTCTTTTTGCCTGAAATGAGTTCGTTTCCAATAAAATTTTTTACCTAACTTGGTAGTTTCCCAAGTAGCATTTTTAATAATTGATATCTCATCTTGTGCAATACAAAAGTGAGAAAGGAGAATAAAAAAAAGGAGTTTTTTCATATTATAAACTAAAGTTTGCCAAAAGTACAGATGCAAAATATTCTTCCCAAAGATTTTTACGAAAAACATGATACATTAGCTTTATCGAAGCTACTTTTAGGCTGTACTTTGGTTCATGACGGCCCCGAAGGTCGAACAACAGGCATTATTGTAGAAACCGAAGGATACCTTCAAGGCGACCCGGCTTGTCATGCATATCGCAAAAAATCAGTTCGTAATGCTCCCATGTTTGAAAGTGCAGGAACGTGCTATGTCTATCTGATTTATGGCATGCACTATTGTGTAAATATTTCGGGTGGGGCAAAAGATTTCGGAGAAGCCGTGCTGATTAGGGCCTTAGAACCAACCGAAGGTATTGAATTGATGCAGAAACGCCGAAAAACTGATGATTTAAAAAATTTATGCAGCGGACCAGCAAAATTGGTCAAAGCAATGGGCATTACACTTGATTTTAATTTTCTAACCCTCGATTCTGACGAATTTCATTGCCTTGAATCAACAAATAATGACTTTTCAATCGTAACTACCACTAGAATCGGCATCACGCAAGGATCAGATTTACCTTATAGGTTTTATATTGAGGGGAACAGGTTTGTTAGTCGGAAGTAAAAGGTTTTCAAAGGAAAGCAACACTTGGCGACAATGTCTTTGAACGAATGTCGCCAAGTGAGGCTTTGCTCCAATTCGGTTTATAATCTTTGCATTGTCTGCTTCACCATCGCATTTTTCCAAGTCAAGAAATCACCTGCCAAAATATGCTCACGGGCTTGTCCGACTAAGCACAAATAAAAGGTCAGGTTATGCACACTGGCGATTTGTGCCGCCAAAATCTCATCGCATTTTACTAAATGTCGTAAATATGCTTTTGAATAAAAGGTACTTGCATAGCCGCCGAGGTTTTCATCAATTGGTGTAAAATCATCTTTCCATTTTTCGTTGCGGATATTAATAATGCCTTGCGTTGTGAATAACATTCCATTGCGGGCATTTCGGGTTGGCATCACGCAGTCGAACATATCAATTCCTAAAGCAATTCCTTCCAAAATATTTTCGGGCGTTCCCACTCCCATCAAATAACGAGGTTTATCTTTTGGCAAAATTTCATTAACATAATCTATCGTTTCGTACATTTTTTCGGATGGTTCGCCTACAGCCAAACCGCCAATCGCATTTCCTTCACGGTTTTGCTCAGCTATAAACTCAGCCGATTTTATACGTAAATCTTTATAGGTACTTCCCTGCACAATCGGAAAAAGCGTTTGAGAAAAGCCATATTTCCCTTCGGTAGAATCAAAACGGTCGATACAGCGTTTGAGCCATCGGTGCGTCATTTCCATTGATTTTTTCGCATATTCATAATCACATGGGTACGGAGCACATTCATCAAATGCCATAATAATGTCAGCTCCGATGATTCGCTGAGTATCCATAACATTTTCGGGCGTAAACAAATGTCTCGAACCATCAATATGAGATTGAAACTTAACCCCTTCTTCCGAAATCTTACGAATATCTTTCAGCGAGAAAACCTGATAACCACCCGAATCGGTTAAAATTGGGCCAGACCAACCATTAAATTTATGAAGTCCACCTGCACATTCAAGAATATCCAGCCCTGGACGAAGATATAAATGATAAGTATTTCCTAAAATAACTTGAGCTTTAATATCATTGACTAATTCACGTTGATGCACAGCCTTTACAGTAGCAGCCGTACCGACGGGCATGAAAATTGGCGTCAGAATTTCGCCATGATCAGTAGTAATTTTCCCAGCACGAGCCTTTGACTGAGAGTCGGTTTTTTGTAATTCGTATTTCATAAAGCAAATTTCAATCTTCATTTTGGCTAATACAAGTATTTTTTCATTGATTTTATCAATAACTTTCTATTGGTTTCATTGAAGGTTTGTATATTTGCAGAAAGTTTCACTTAAATATCAATTGCATGGTGTTTTGGCACTATTTTCTACCGTTTATATTTTTTACTGCTGTATTTATCCAACTCATTTATATTGTTGGGATGTTTACTCGTTTGCTTTTGCACAACGACAATGAGCCAGACGCTGAACAAAAAAATAAACCGAGCGTTTCGATTGTTGTGGCAGCTTGGAATGAACTTGAGAATTTAAAGGAACTCCTTCCTTTACTTGAAGCACAAGAATATTCAAATTTTGAAATTATTGTTTCTGACGACCGCTCGGTTGATGGAACTTATGATTATTTACTTTTAAACGAAGGCAACTACAAAAAAGTAAAATTCGTAAGAATTGAAAGCCTTCCCGCTCACTTTACTGCAAAAAAATACGCAGTAACAATGGGTATCAAGAAAGCAAGTAAAGAAATAATCTTGTTGACCGATGCTGATTGTCGACCTACAAGTCCTCATTGGATTAGTTTTATGATTGCTCAAATGACCCAAAGTAAAGATATTGTTTTAGGGTTTTCACCTTACGAATACGCTAATGGTGGCTTAAATTCGTTGATTCGTTACGAAACTTTCCAAACAGCTGTACAATATTTTTCTGCCGCTTTATCAAAAATGCCTTATATGGGCATTGGTCGGAATTTGATGTATCGCCGAGAATTATTTTGGGTAACAAATGGCTTCGCAAGTCATCATGGACTTTTGGGTGGCGATGATGATTTGTTTATAAATGAGGCATCAAATAAAGAAAATGTAGCAATATGTATTAAGGCAGAAGCTCACATTTTATCAGTTCCGAAGAAAACATGGAGCGACTGGATTATCCAAAAACGTCGCCATCTTTCAGTGGGAAAACGATATAAATTGCGTGATAAAATTTCATTGGGTCTATTGGCAGGCAGCCACCTTATTTGTTGGTTTTGGTTTTTACCAGTGTTTTTTATCAAACCTGATTGGTTTGAAGTACCAGAATGGTCAAGAATACCGATTTTTATATTAGATGAATATAACTTAAAAGATTTTTATTTATACAATAATTGGATGCGTCTTATAACATTTGTATTTTTATTATGGCTATTTATTCGTTGGATTGTGTTGTCGATTGCTAACAAAAAACTCAATAATACTGTTAGTTCGTGGAAGATACCTTATTATGATATGTTATATGCAGGTTATTATTTAATTTTTGGTTTAATAACTTTGCTTTCAAATCCTAAAAAAATTAAATGGCGTTAAGCCGTGCGACGGTCGCCCCAATTTTTTATGTTAGAAGTTTCTTTGATAACAAAATACTTTCCTAATCTTACTGAAAAGCAGTTGCAACAAATTGGACAATTGCAAGAGTTATATAGTTTCTGGAATTCACAAATCAATGTAGTTTCTCGTCAAGATATTGAAAACCTTTACGAAAAACACGTTTTGCATTCACTTGGTATTGCAAAAGTGATGAAATTTAAGGCCGGAACGGAAATTTTAGATGTTGGCACGGGAGGAGGTTTTCCAGGAATTCCATTGGCAATTTTATTTCCTAATTGTCAGTTTCACTTAGTTGATTCTATCGGAAAGAAAATAAAAGTTGTTACCGAAGTCTCACAAGCGATTGGACTAACGAATTTAACGGCTCAACACGAGCGAGCTGAAAACGTAGCAAACGATTATGATTTTATAGTTAGTCGTGCAGTGACTCGTTTAAAGCCTTTTTATGATTGGATAAAAGATAAGGCAAAAAAAAATCAATTTAATGAACTTCGAAATGGAATTTTATACCTAAAAGGTGGAGATTTAACCGAAGAATTGGAGGAATTTGGCGGAAAATATGAACAATATAGTTTAGCTGATTATTTTACCGAAGAGTTTTTTGAAACAAAAAAAGTAGTTTATGTACCAATTTAATTTGGAAATTTAAAGACTTTTAGTCGTGGCGAATTAAAAATCCTTTAGCCGAAAAAAAAACTTTCCAAAATTACCAAATTATCAAATCTACAAATTAAAAAAATCATGAACGAAAGATTTTCAGCTAGTACCTTAAAAAATCCATTATTGCCTGATGAAGTTTTATTTGGAGAAAAAGGGGTTACATTTAAAGAAAGAAAAGTGTTTAGAAGTACCGAAAATTTTGTTTTCTATAACGATATTGCAGGCGTAGAAATCGAATCAGGCATCTTTTTTTCAACCATTAGAATCAAGGCAAGAGCGAGAGAACAAGAAATTGTGATACAGAATTTTGTTAAGGCTGATGCACGTAAAGTAAAGGAATTAATTCTCGAACGTGCAAAACATTGATTATCAATAATGTATAAAAACTTTGAATAAAAGTAAAAAAATATTTCACTTAGGTATTGACAACAAAAAATAAATCCCTTACCTTTGCATTATGATTTCAGATAGATATTAGAAATTATACTTAAAAATTAGATTCCCGAATAGCTCAGTCGGTTAGAGCATCTGACTGTTAATCAGAGGGTCGCTGGTTCGAGCCCAGCTTCGGGAGCAAGTTAAAAGCCTTATAATCAAAGAGTTACAATAAAATGTAGCTCTTTTTTTATGCATAACATTTTTAGTTGCATAACATTTTGCATAACAACCTGCTCCAATTAGTATTCTTATACCTCTTTATTTTCACTATAAAAAAGTTTCCACATTCATTTTCAGGAGTTTTTTGTGAGGGGTAAAACTGTCTCAAAAGAAGTGGGCAACAAAATACAGCATAACCCCAATGTAGCTACTACGGTAAAATATTAAAAAAGCTGTGCAGGAATGGCCTACCTTGAATAATGAAAACAACCTCTTCACTCAAATCTGTTTTCACCATATCTATTACATACGCTTCATTTGCTAGAAGGTTTTTTATAGGAATCATACACCTTGCTAAAAATGGACAATGTATTCTTTTCAACTCTCCCTTGGAATTAACCACTAATAAAGAAAATGGGTCTATTATTAATTTTGGTTCTAATTTATCTGCCATCATTATAAAATTTAAAAGGGTTGATATTTCTACCAACCCTCTATGTTTAATTCAAAAACCAATTACTCGATTTGCTCTCAATGGAATGAGACAGGTTTTCAACAAAATCAAAAGCATTTACTCCCCTATCCAAAAAGGTATCAATATAGCTTTGCTTGTTTGCACCAGTAAATAGATTGTACACATTCCACAAACTTATACTTCCATCATTTCTTCGACAGAAACTTTCATCTTGATAATAATCTTTTGCAATCATTCCTATTTGTGTATCTCCAAATGAGAGTGGTTGAATTAGCTTCTTTTCCTGCAATGGTAAATACTGATACAATTTTGCTCGTCCAATGAGTGTAGCAAACTCATGTTCACTTAGATCATGATGGAGCAAGTTTTGAAGAGCATATAATTGTTTCTCTGCTTTATAAGCTGCAATCAAATCGTAGATACCTTTCATTAATTGAGCGGTATTCTTTACTTTGAGATTGCCAAGATAACCATCTGTCCAAACAGATAGATTACAGCACACTTTATTTTGGAAACCAATAAAAACCTTGAAATGCTCA
>CAMAQF010000086.1 GCA_945860265.1 Emticicia agri
ACAACAATTTAATTTGTTGAGCTGTGAGAAACTATTATAGCTTCAAATTTCGATATGGTTACTATATCTATCAAGTTGAGGCTAGATTATTACTTTTGATCCAATTTAACTAATTCAGGGTAGAACCTGAGTCGTATCACTTTTTTTTATATATTGCGATTTGTTTATGTAATTTGGTAAATGCAACTGACCAAAAGTTATCACTATGAAAAAGATAAAAGTATTATTACTTGAAGATAACTCCATTGATACCTTGAAGATTGAGATTATGCTATCAAATACGGAATCTTCCAAATATGAGATAATCTTACATGAAACCTTTAAAACGCTAGAAACATTATTGCTTTATTTGCAAAATCATATCAAAGAAATTGATATTATTATTTCTGATATTTTTATTAACGATAAAGCAAAAGGCTTACAGCTATTAAAAGAAATTTCAAATTCAGACATTCCAGTCATTCTTATTACTAGTTCTCATGATGCTGCTATCTATAACGAGGCTAAATCAATTCGAACGGTACAATATCTCATAAAACCATTTCACAAATTAACATTACAATCAAGCATCATTTTAGTATTTGAAGAAAATGAAAAAAGAAAAATCCATTTTGAGGATGATGAAAAATTTTTATTTTTAAATTTAAAGCTCAATCATAGTGAGAGGACAAACATAAATGATATTATATTCATTGAAGCCGAAGGCAACTATTGTTATATTCATACGAAAGAGAAAAAGTATGTTTTGAAAAAATCTCTTGCAAAATTAATTAATGAGGATCTTGACAAAATTTTTGTCCGTACTCATCATAAGTTTGCCGTAAATAGAAATTATATAAAATTTTTAAGTTCAAGAAGCATACTACTAACCAATAATGTAGATTTGCCGATTGGTATTTCGTTCAAACAGTCTATTAAAGAATACGCTTCAAAACATAGTATTCCACAATAAATGAACCTCGAAACAATACTTTTTTTTTTACCACACAGGTTGATTTTTGATGATTAGATTTAGGTATGGAAGTACCTCCAATTGCCTTTTGAGCAAAGTATCAATGACAGAATGAATGACAAATAAGGCATTTTTGACCAGTTTTAAACTGCCTAAAAACCTTTTGTTTGACTATAATGTTTCTGATTGCTCGTTCAGAACCATTATTATCGGGTAGAATGGTTATATCATAAATACACAGTAATAAAAAAATTCAGTGTTTAAGCATCGAAACTTAAAAAGTGGCAGTTAGAGGATTTTTTTTGGTCAATAGGTAATCAGAAGTAGGTCGTTAAGCTTTTTTTCTTATAAAATTGCCTCATTTGAATTAGTTTGACAAGGTTGTTTATTTAGGAAAAGGGTTTTTCTAAGGTCAAAAACATCGATAAGTAGCTGTTTAAATTCAGTAGCAAATGTATGTTTTTCTGATTATTCTAGAAAAATGAGGCCCCGAATTAGATGAGCTAAACAAATTTGATGGTTTTTTGAAATGATTTTAGTTGAGCAGCCCAAGGGGCAGAAATGATTGTCGCATTAGGTAAACCTTTTTTCCAAACATCATCAATAGTATTTGATCCTCGATTGTCGGAAAACACAATGAAAGTATTTAAGACGTTTTGCCAAACCGAGCGACGGTCGCCCAAAACCACCATTTATTGCCATTGACCTTAGCCCCCGTTTCATCAGAACCAACGACTTTACTTTTAGATATTTATTTTTTAATATTTTGCTAAAAACCTTGCCCTTTTAGAGCTGAGCGTTCCAAAATATTACCAACAGTACCCTCCGAAAGTGGTAAGGGAAAAACCTGAAAGAATAAACTTTTTAAACGACCAAAAGGTACATACTGATAAACAGAATAGTAGCTTATGAGAGCTTCTACGCTATTTCCGTATTTAATTGGTGCATTTTCGCAAAACGGAAATTCAGTAATTTGCTCGTGCTGACAATTAGGAAATTGGCAAGAAAATTGTCGATATTCTTCAAAAATTGGTTGGATAGGTGGAAGCTCAATAACTTGACGTTTGGCTTTTAAAATAAAGGTTTCTTGGCTCGATGATTGACCATATTTATTACAAAAGTCGCTCTTTAAGTTAATGATTTTGTTTGGTGTGGCAGTCATTTCTAAGGTTGTTACTCTATGTGCTAACTGACTCCATTTGGTTTTGTACTTACTATACGAAGGTTGTTTTTTGTGGAAAATAAATCACTCGAAGGAGCCATAGATAAATTGTATGAGTCTTTTCTTTTTATCCTTTTTTGCAGTTGTTCAAGTAAAAGCGTAACTTTTTCCTACAACAATTTAATTTGTTGAGCTGTGAGAAACTATTATAGCTTCAAATTTCGATATGGTTACTATATCTATCAAGTTGAGGCTAGATTATTACTTTTGATCCAATTTAACTAATTCAGGGTAGAACCTGCGTCGTATCACTTTTTTATCCTTGTGATCAAATAATATTTATCTCTACTTTACCATTCCCGATTTAACCGCAGCATATTTTTTACTATCACACCTTCATAAGAATTCCTTTTGCATAGTGAACCCATCTTTTTTCAAAATTACCAACATTTTTTTATATAATAAAATGCTGTTTTTAATTATTACGAACTCATTATTACAGTAATTAGCCAATTCTTTAAACTAATTTTCGTGGCTTGATAATTTAAATGATGCTTTTACAATCGCAACAATTCAAATCTACTTATATGAACTATCTAAGTAATAGGATAATATTAATCGACAAATTTGCGAACAGCTAAATAGCTGTCTATAAGTTTATTACCTTACTTTGGATGAGTGGCTATTGACCGTGGGCTACCCGTGCTTAACTAAAATAAGACCAAATTGGTAAGAAAATAACCTTTTTGGGTAGTTACAAAGCCAATAAACAACGTCTCAAGTGTTAGTTTAGAAAAAATTTTAGTTCTCGATTACTATTTTATTTGAAAATTTTAGGATATGCTATTTATTTTAAAAACTGAGACATAATAAATAAGACGGTTCGGCGTAGCGACGATTTGCCATAGCGATAAAAGCTTGATTATCAATAAATTACTAAATAAACATGGGTTTGTCGATTATTTTCGTGTTAGTACTTATCTAGTTTTTTGGTACACTTTATTAAATATATTACATACTTATCACCAAATAATTCATAGTTATCACCAAATCGTAAAGTTTAAGTGATAACCATAATGTTATTTCATATTTATTTGAAAAATAATATCTTTGTAACTAAACCAATTATGAACGGGAATCTCAATATATTTTTTGATATTGTATCAGGAAATTCAAAAATAAAAAATCTGGATTTAAAAAACATCTATATACACAATACTAAAATTGTGGATTTTCGAAATAACTCTTCTTTTTTTTGTGCAGTTACAGAAAGTCGTGATAATTTAAAATCATTAAGTTATGAACTTGCAGAATTCTTAAACGACAAGTATCTATTTATATATTTGCATACCTCCTATTCTGACTCAATACTTTTAGGCATGAGTGAAAAATGGTTACAAAATTACTTATCAGAAAGCTTTAACCTTTATGAAAAAGATTTTGTTGACTTAATAGATAATGTACTTCAGAATTTTTCATTAAGCCATAGTGTTGTAACATCAAGGCATACGCTTTTTCAAAGGCATTTCATTTCAACAGAATTTACTTCATTGTTATTAGAATCATATAGTGCTCAATTTATTCATTATTTTTTAGTGTGTTTTGATTCAGAGTTAAATAATGAAAACCCTTCAAATTATAAATTTTCTGATTATAAAAAATTAAAGGAGATTGAACATGAAATAACTAAAAATCTTTCAAAAACACCTCCGTCTATTAAAAAAATGGCTGAAATGGCTGGAATGAGTATTACTAAATTTAAAGTTATGTTCAAAGAAACATTTGGAGAAAGTCCACATCAATATATTCTTGATAAAAAACTGTTTTTGGCAAAAGAACTTCTTCAAACAGGTCAATATTCAATTACAGAGGTTTCTTACAAAATTGGTTTTAATTATCCATCTGGATTTACGCGAGTTTTTAAAAATAAATTTCAATATCCTCCGAGTCTTATTTATACCAATAAAAATGCCTTATTAAAACTAGTCGACAATTAATAAGTTGTTAAGTTTTGAGGCAAAAGAACAAGCATTGGAGGCTTTCTTGAAGGATAATCCAAATCTAAAAACTACACTAGGTAATGCTTTCAATGATTTTATGTCAAATCCATTTGGGTCAATTGGAGCATTATTCAAAAGTGAGCCTAAAACACTAGCAGGTTAACTGGACGAAATTATGAAACAAAGATTGACGACTTTGAAACAAAACGAAGCCAATACTATTCAAAATGTAATCTTCAATAATATCATGAAAAATTCCTTCGCCGCAAAAAATGATGATTATTAATTTTTGGCCAACAGTTTTGATACGAGTCCAATTGGGAATTTATCAGGAATGTCAGCAGGACTTCGAATGAATACTGGAAAACGAATGCTGCTCAATAAAGCAAGCCTTGATTTATTGACTAAAGCCCAAGTGTTACGAGAGAAAGGAGATAAGTTGATGTTAGAAGCTTTAGACCGCACCGAAACACAAAAACGCTTAGATGGTATCTGGTCAGCACAAATGTTTAGAAATACACTATCTAATATTAAAATCTAATGCAGAAATTCATTTTAATAGGGCTAATTGCTTGTTTCTCATCTTGTCAAAATTCAAGTAGTCATCTTTCCAATAACCCACGAAAAGTAGCCATTGCTTATTGTCAATTAGCTAATGAAGGTATTAAAGGAGACACAGCAAAGTACAATTTGTATCGCAAAGGGTTTCTTCAAGATAGTATTACCCAAAAAGATATATTTAGTGCGATGCTCATTTATAGTACCGCAAAGATGACTCAAAAAGGAACGGTTGCCAATTTTAAGAATCTGGGAGAGCTGGTACATATAAAAGATGCTTTGGGTCGAAAAATAGAAGTGTCGGAGGAAATTCTGCTCATTTTTGAGAATAGCTCTACTGATACTATTGTGGTGCGACTCGTTTATTACAAAAACGTTTGGCGTTTAAAATGGAAAAATATGGATGATTTAGAATGAAAATAAATGCTAAGCTTCGCTTTTGTGTTTTCAAATTAAGTAATAGATTTGTGTAATTGAAAAATACGCTGTAAATATAATTTAATACACAAAATATCAATGGAACGAGACAAGCAAACATATTTAGAAACGATTGATAATTATGCTCAAATAATTGCCGATTTGCCCCAGTTTTTAGATAACGCCGATGATACAATTAACGAGATTGCGAACAAGATTGAGATTTCGTTTTCGGCACTAAGCAATAAAAAGCATGGTCGCCGAGATTGGAAATATGAGGAAGTCAATAAACTGATGCAATTGCTTGGCAATGAGAATCAAAAAGAAGTAGTCAAAAACTATATTTTAATCGTCAATGATATTTTGCCAATCATTAATGAAAATGGTATTCGTTTCAGTTTCATTTTTGAAAAGGCTGGAATGACCGTAGGAAATTACCAAGTTAGAAGTCGCTCAATCTCAGCATGGGATGTTTCTGAGGTACGGCGAATTATTGATGCGTTGAAGTTTTGATTACATATCAAAAAAACAATAGCCTGATAGTCTTTTTATAGATTGTCAGGCTTCCTTTTTTAGAGTGTTTTACAAAATCCTTTATATTCAACCTCAATTGTGTATTGCATATTGTATTGCATATTGCAAAATCAGGAAAGACAAAAAAAGAAAAAAGCCTGATAATCGTATGATTATCAGGCTTTTAGAGAGTGGGCCCACTTGGAATCGAACCAAGCACCTACTGATTATGAGTCAGTTGCTCTAACCGAATGAGCTATAGGCCCTGAAACCATTTTATTGGCTTAATATTGCAAAATTAGATAATTCTTGATTCACTACAAAATTTTATACCCAATTTTCTCATATTATCAACTAAAATTTTCTTCTTTGCGTTGCTATAATCAAGCATCAAAAAAATAAAACTTTATCTTTGCACATTCGCCTTAGCTAATTGTAAGCATGACCAACAAACGCAAAATTTTCAATGACCCCGTTTATGGCTTTGTTAGTGTTCCTTCTGATTTAATTTACGATTTAATCGAGCATCCTTTCTTCCAGCGTTTACGCCGTATTAAGCAACTGGGTATAGCCGAATATGTCTATCCTGGAGCTTTGCATACTCGTTTTCATCATGCTTTGGGAGCCATGCACCTAATGGGACAAGCTTTGCAGGTTTTGCAGAACAAAGGTCATTATTTACCTGATGCTGAAATCGAAGCGGCACAGATTGCCATTTTACTGCACGATATTGGTCACGGTCCGTTTTCTCATGTCCTCGAATATACAATCTTGAATGATGTGCATCATGAGCATATTTCTGCAATGATGATGGGAAAACTCAACCAAGAGTTTGGCGGACAGCTCGATTTAGCCATCGAAATGTTTAATGGCACTTACCACCGTGAGTTTTTTCATCAGCTGATTTCAAGTCAACTTGATATGGATAGAATGGATTATCTAAACCGTGATTGCTTCTTTACGGGTGTGGCCGAAGGAACAATTGGCGTTGACCGCATCATCAAGATGCTCAACGTTGTTGATAATCAATTGGTTGTTGAAGAAAAAGGTTTACTAAGTGTTGAAAACTTTTTGAACGCACGACGGTTAATGTATTGGCAGGTTTATTTACACAAAACTTCGATTTGTACCGAGGCGATGCTTATCCAAATCATCAGTCGAGCCAGAGAATTAGTAAAATTAGCTGAGGATTTATTTGTCACGCCTTCATTTTCATTATTTCTAAAAGAAGATATTTCGCTTGAATCATTCAATAATAATGAAAAATATTTAAAGGCATTTACAGAGGTTGATGATTATGATATTTGGGCATGTATAAAAACTTGGCAGCATCATTCAGACAAAATTTTATCCACAATCTGTAAATATTTACTGAATCGGAATTTGTACAAAGTTAAGCTTTCTAATTTCCCGATTGAAGCATCTTTTATCGAAAATATTAAAGCAACATTGCTTACAAAAGGCTTTTCCGAAAACGAACTAAAATATTTTATTATTGAAGGCGATGTAAGCAATAAAGGCTATGTTTCGGGAGATGAAACCATCAATATCTTAACAAAAAACCTAAATGTTGTGGATATTGCCGATGCCTCAGATTTACCAACTATAAAGGCTTTAAGCAACATCGTGAAAAAATACTATGTATGTTGGGGTAAAAACGTATCTTTGTAAAGGTTTTTCGAATATAAAGAAGCTTTTTGTATTATTTAAAGATTATTTTTAAATTAAATTATTGAGTGATAATGCCATTAAATAGTCTGTACAACTAAATGGAAAAGTACTAACGCAAAATCTCCGCAGGAATATCAGCTTGCACTACACCAATCATAATGAAATTTACGGTAAAGCAAATAGCACACCTACTTAATGGCGAAGTAAAAGGAGACGAAAGCCTCACTATAAGCCAGTTAGCCAAAATTGAAGAAGGTACCAATGGCGATATTTCTTTTCTCTCAAACGAAAAATACGAACCTTTTCTCTACACAACCAATGCAACGGCCGTAATAGTAGGCCAAAATTTTGAGCCCCGCAAAGCCTATACCGCAACACTTATACTTGTCGAAAATCCTTATACAGCCTTTACACTACTTTTAGAAGAATACCAAAAAATGATAGATGCTTCCAAAAGAGGTATCGAACAACCTTCATTCGTTGGCGAAGGTACATCGGTTGGCGAAAATATCTATCAAGGGGCATTTTCATACATCGGAAAAAGCTGTAAAATTGGCAAGAATGTAAAGATTTACCCACAAGCATATATCAGTGATAATGTAAGCATCGGCGATAATACCATTTTATACGCTGGTGTTAAAATATACTCCAATTGTATAATCGGCAACGACTGTGTTGTGCATTCGGGAGCAGTCATTGGCAGCGATGGCTTTGGTTTTGCTCCACAGACCGACGGAACTTACAAGACCATTCCGCAGTTGGGAAATGTAATACTTGAAGATAACGTAAGTATTGGCTCAAACTCAACGATTGATTGTGCCACGATTGGTTCAACGATTATTCGTAAAGGAGCAAAAATTGATAATTTGGTGCAAATTGCCCATAATGTAGAAATTGGAGAAAACACCGTAATTGCTGCTCAAACAGGCATTGCTGGTTCAACCAAAGTTGGAAAAAATTGTGTGTTGGGCGGTCAAGTCGGTGTTAATGGCCATATTACTATTGCCGATGGAACAAAAGCAGGTGGAAAAGCTGGTATTACCAAGAGTGTTAAGAAAACAGGTACATCACTTAATGGAAATCCAGCCTTCGATGCGACTGAATATTTGCGTTCTATGGCGGTTTTACGAAAGCTTCCTGCCATCGAAAAACATTTAAAAGTACTTGAAGAACAACTCTTAGAGCTGAATCCGCAAGGAGTTTTATCATAAAATTAAAAAAACAATTATTCCTCTATTCAATATATAACAATTACATTTTCCTTAGAAAATAAGTAGAATTCACAATGAATGTTAAACAACAAACCCTCAAAAAAGTAGTATCAATCACAGGTGTAGGATTACATACTGGTGAAAAAGTAACCATGCTCTTACAACCTGCAGCGGTCAATCATGGATATAAATTCCAAAGAATTGATCTACCTAATAAGCCGATTGTAGAAGCTGATGTTGACTTTGTAGTTGATACTTCGAGAGGTACTGTCTTAGAAAAAGAGGGTGTAAGAATACATACAACTGAGCATATTTTATCGGCTTTGGTTGGTCTCCAAATTGATAATGTATTGATTCAACTTGATGGTCCAGAAATTCCGATAGTAGATGGAAGTGCCATACAATTTGTTGAACTAATCGAAGAATCTGGCATTGAAGAACAACATGCTCTGCGTAATTATTACGAAATCGAAGAAGCAATTCATTTCCGCAACGACGACCAAAGCATCGAGTTAGCTGCTTTGCCACTCAACAATTACCGCCTAACAGTAATGGTTGACTATAATTCAACGGTTTTGCAGAGCCAGCACGCACAATTGCACGACATTAGCCTATTTAAGCAAGAAATAGCTCCTTGCCGCACATTTGTTTTCTTGCACGAATTAGAAACACTTTTCAAAGCAGGACTAATAAAAGGCGGAAATGTTGATAATGCAGTTGTAATAGTTGACCGTGAAATTTCAGAAGAAGAAGTCGAACAATTATCAACATTACTCAATAGAGAAAAAATAAGTATCGGTAAAACTGGTATTTTGAATGATATGCCTTTGCGTTTTCCTAATGAGCCAGCTCGCCATAAATTGCTTGATGTAATGGGAGATTTGGCCTTAATTGGTCGCCCTCTAAAAGCACATATTTTGGCTGCACGCCCTGGACACACCCCAAACGTGGCTTTGGCTAAAAAAATTAAAAAACAAATAGCGGATTCGGCAAAAAGTACACCGCAATACGACCCAAATACACCGCCGGTATATAATGTCAGTGATATTGCTCGCCTCCTACCCCACCGTTATCCGTTTGCTCTCGTAGATAAGATTGTATATCTTGATGGAAATACGGTAGTTGGTGTAAAAAACATTACTATGAATGAACCTCAATTTACAGGTCACTTCCCTGACAATCCAGTGATGCCAGGCGTGCTACAAATTGAGGCGATTGCACAAACAGGGGGCGTTTTAGTACTTACCTCAACAGGTGATCCAGAGGCTTATTGGCCATATTTGGTTGGAATCGATAATTGTCGATTTTACCGCAATGTTTTACCAGGCGATACGTTAGTCATCAGATGCTCACTTCTTGCTCCTATTAGACTCGGTGTAGCAAAAATGCATGGTGAAGCATGGGTTGGCAAAACCCTCGTATGTGATGTTAATATGACCGCCCGATTAGTAAAAAAAGCAAAATAATACACAAAATAAAATTGCTAAATTCTGAGTTATGAGTTTTTTTTAATACTCTCAACAAATAACTAAGAATTCAGCACTCAGAACTCTATCAAATGAATCAACCGTTGGCGTATATACACCCTGATGCTAAAGTTGCACAAAACGTTGTCATAGAACCGTTTGCTGTAATTCACAAAGACGTAGAAATTGGTGAAGGAACTTGGATAGGTTCACACACCACTATCATGGAAGGTGCTAGAATTGGTAAAAACTGTAAGATTTTTCCTGGAGCTGTTATCTCTGCTGTTCCACAGGATTTGAAATTTAATGGTGAAAATACTGTCACTATCATCGGCGATAACACAACGATTCGTGAGTGTGTAACCGTCAATCGTGGAACAATAGATAAGCACCGTACCGAAATTGGTTCAAATTGCCTAATCATGGCTTATGCTCATATTGCCCATGATTGTATCATTGGCAACAACGTTATTTTGGCAAACTGTGTGCAGCTCGCAGGTCATATTACTGTTGGTGATTTTGCTAATATTGGAGGAATGTCGGCTGTACAACAATTTGTAAAGATTGGTAAGCATACATACATAGGAGGTTGTTCGCAAATCCGTAAAGACGTACCTCCATTTATTAAGGCTGCTCGTGAACCACTTTCTTATGCAGGTATCAACTCCGTTGGATTGCGTAGAAGAGGTTATACAGATGATAGAATAGCCGAAATCCAAGGTATTTACCGCTATATTTATCTTCGTGGATTGAATAATACAGATGCTATAACTCAGGTTGAATTGGAATTCCCAGCTACTCCAGAGCGTGATGATATTTTGAATTTTATATCAAATTCAGAGCGAGGAATCATAAGAAGCCCTGTTAAAAAAGGAGCGGAGGAATAAAATAAGTCAACAGTCGATAGTCAGCTGTAGCACCGAAAAACTTATGATGTTGTCTTTATTTTCATAAATCAAGGAGTTCGATGACATCAGTTGACTGTGGTCAACGAACTATGGACTCATCACATGAAGATTCAATTAGAAAATCTTGGTAAGAAATTTCGTAAAGAATGGATTTTTCGAAATGTCAATTTGAGTTTCGAGTTAGGTAAAAATTATACCTTCGTCGGTCCAAATGGTAGCGGAAAATCTACTCTTTTGCAGGTCTTGATTGGTGTAATGCCACAGACTGAAGGTAAGGTTTCGTACAATAATATTAATCAAGAAGTTTTAGTTGATGATATTTATAAAAAAATCGTAATTGCGGCACCTTATCTCGAATTAGTCGAAGAATTTACGCTTCTGGAATCAGTTGAATTTCATCAAAAATTCAAGCCTTTTAAAAACCAACTTTCGGCAGCTGAACTTATCGAAAAAATTCAGCTTGCTCCACACAAAGATAAAACTGTTAAGAATTTTTCTTCAGGAATGAAGCAACGCCTTAAACTAGGTTTAGCGTTTTATTCGGAAGCACCCATCATTTTGCTCGACGAACCCACTTCAAATCTCGATTCACAAGGAATAGCTTGGTATCTCAAACAAATCGAAAAACATACAGCCGACCGACTGCTAATTATCTGCTCAAATCAGCCAAATGAGTATGCTTTCTGCAAAAACATTGTTGATATCAGAGATTATAAGTAGTCTTCAGCAAATTGATAACATTCCCTAGAATTTTATTCCTCAAATTCTAACAAGTTTTGTAAACAACAATAATTCGATTCTCTCTTAAGCTTTCCAATATTCTCGAAGTTTTTCAATCACTTCATTTACAGGGTTTTTAGTATTTTTCTTGCTATCAAAACAATTTGCTGCCATCTCAAGCATTACTATATCACAAAAGTTGCCCTTTGGCACAATCTTTCCCATTTAATTGTTTTGCAAATTATTCATAAAATATTTTACTTTCGTAAAAATAATTAGAAATTGGGAAAGCCAGTAGAAGAAATTATTAAAACCCGAACTCAAAAAATTACTGCAAAGTATATTAGGGAAGTGATAAATGGCAAGCCTTACTATAATAAAGGCTAAAAAAGTGTAATTAATGGCACTAAACAAATCGAACAAATTATCGGGCAGCTCATTGCAATCAATTATGGTAACGATCATAGTTTTTTTTTCAAATCGCACCTTAATAAATCAAAATACGTACTTGCAACCAATGAAGCAGGGCTTCATTTAGGTCATAAAAACAATATTTCAATCAATATTGGCATTTTTTTAAAAGAAAAAGTGGTTTTGAATGATAAATACTTTGAAATCGCTCCCAAAATTGCCACAGAAGTTGATGTGAAAATTGAAACCGACAAAGATTTAGATTATGTTTTTTCAAAATCAGAAGAAATGATGAGTTTTGGTACTGAAAAAATCCTTTGGATACTTACCAAACACAAAAAATATTTGTGTTTTCAAAAAATGAAACAAAACAAATTTTAGACTCGAATAAAGATGTTATAGTAATGAAAGGAGTAGTTTTAAATATACATGATTTACTCGAAGAAGAAGGTGTAAATCATCTATTAGCTTAGCTTAACAAATTCAATATTTCGCTTCAAACCGTCCAATTTTGTGCGTTTTACGGCACTTCTACGGAAAATTTCTTGAAAAACCTCATGCGAAATTTCTTCCCAATCAGTATTTGTAAATTGCTGTAATTCAGCATGTTGTTTAAAATCTGGAGTTTGCGTTGGTCTGGAAAAACGATTCCACGGACAAACATCTTGACAAATATCACAACCAAAAATCCAATTTTCAAATTTACCTTTTACTTCTTCGGGAATAGCTTCTTTGAGCTCAATCGTAAAATAAGAAATACACTTTGAGCCATCCACTAAATACGGCTCCGTAATAGCATCGGTCGGGCAGGCATCTACGCATCGGGTGCAAGTGCCACAATAATCTTTCAGTTCAACATCGGCCTGGAGTTCTAAATCGCAAATAATTTCCCCGATAAAAAAAAAACTTCCAATTTCTCTTGTGATCAGATTTGTGTGTTTTCCGACCCAACCGATTCCACTTTTTTTTGCCCAAACTTTGTCCATAACTGGGGCAGAATCTACGAAAACTCGTCCGTTTACCTCTCCAATTTCTTCCGAAATATAGGTCATCAAATCTTTGAGTTTATCTTTCAATACAAAATGATAATCTGTTCCGTAGGCGTATTTTGAAATTTTATAATTATCGTCATTTTCAGGTAAAATTTGTTCGGGAAAGTAGTTCAGAATTACTGTAATTACTGATTTTGCTCCGTCAACTAATTTACGTGGGTCGAGACGTTTATCCAAATGATTGGCCATATAGCCCATTTTCCCGTTATAATTTAGATTTAACCATTTTTCTAAACGCGGAGCTTCTTCCTCTAAAAAATCAGCTTTCGATATACCGCAAGCATCAAAGCCCAGTTCGGTGGCCTTTGCTTTAATTAATTGAGAATATTTTTGTTGATGTAAAATATGCATAAAGCAAATTTAAGGTAATTTTTACTTTTTAATATTGGCTGGTGAAACCCATTCGTCCCATTCGCTATCGTATTCAGTGTAATGTATATAATGCAAGCACGAAAACTTCTTCAAAACCTTTGCAGGATACCATTTTTCATAACTTGCGGAATAGACTTTTACGCTTGCACCAATCGGAAAATCATTCGAACATTTAAAAGCTTTTACTCGTGAAGGCTCTACAATATCTACTTCATTATTGGTATAACTATAAAACCTGACCTTTATATTTTTATCCGCTTCTACGCCTTCTATGAACCCAAGCCAATCAGTTCCGTTATAATCTACCATTACTCGTTCACCGATTCTATTGTTTTTCTTGGCTTTAACTCCGCTACTAATAGTCCAGTTGTTCATATTAGCTGGTACAAAATATGATGCTTTTTGTCCTTCAACAACTGCCATTTCAGCATCAATGTACATGGATAGTTCGCCGAGTTGAATTGTACCATTATTATCGGTATCAACAAAATTTCGGCCTTCGAGAGCGTAAAGTAGTGCATTTGAGAAAGTCCAGTTTCCAGTTGAAACATCGGTTGGTACGACCGAATTGAGTGCGGCATAATTTCGAGTTTTGTATTTCTGAACTACCTTTGCCAAACCGCCTGAATTGCAACAATCTGCGGTAAATAATGCGGTATTCCCAGCAAAATTTTCGTTTACGGTCTTTACAATTTCTTCGGCAGTCCAATCAGCACCTTTATAATTGGCAAAACATACTTTTCCTCCATCATTTTTATATCCATGTCCGCAATAATAAAAAAACAAAATATCACCTTTCTTAGCTTGTTTAAGAAAAGAAGTAAATCCATTTTTAACATTATTTGTAGTAGCATTTTGGTCTTTGATATAAAGCATCTGATTGGTAGGTACGCCTTGTTTTTCAAAGAATTTCATAATTTTAGCATCAACTCTACCTTGCTTATCAAACGACGCAAAAGTATTCGCATCAGCCCATTCTAAAACCCCAACCATAAAAACCCAAGTTCGTCCATAATCTAATTTTTCTTGGCAAATTCCTTTCAAACTCAGTAGTATCATCACAAATAACAGGTACACTTTTTTCATTTTATCTATTATTTTGGTTAAAAAAATCTATTTTGGTTTTAATAAATGTCTCAAAAGCTATTTTATTATCAACTTCAATTTCGATAGGAACATAGAAAAACTGTTTTAATTCTAAGTCCGAAAGTTGAGGTTTTAGCTTTACCATGTCTTTCTCAGTCGTGATTATTTGCAAATTTTCATGGCTTTTGTCTAAAACTTTATCAATATCTTTTCTCGAAAAAGAATGGTGGTCAGGGAAATCAAAATTTTTCTCTATTTTCAACTTTTTTTCTTTGAGATATTTTACAAAAACTTTGGGTTTAGCGATTGCAGTTAATATAATAATATTTTTTGTTTTATCAAAATCATTCTTCAAAGCATAAGAAGTGATTTCCTGATAAGCAATTTTTGAGAAAAATACAGGAATTTCTACTCTTGTATAAGCCGAAACTTCACCACTAATCTTCTCCTTTTCTGATTCTGCAATCTTGATTGGGCATTTAGTAATAATTACCGCATCCGCCCTTTTTGCACTAACTCTTACATCTCGGAGTTGCCCAAAAGGAACTAAACCATCATTATAAAACGGTTTATTATAATCTGAGAGCAATAGATTTATATGAGGGGAAATCTGGCGATGCTGAAAGGCATCATCAAGAATAATTACCTGATTATTAGTAAATATCTTCCCAATTTTTTCAACTCCTTCTACCCTATTTTCACAAACTGCAACGTTTATTTTATCCTTAAATTTTAGATAATATTGCATTGGTTCGTCACCAACAGTTTCGGCACTTGCTTGGTTATCAGCTAATAAAAACCCTTTTGTTATGCGACCATAACCTCTACTTAGCGTGCTAACTTTATTTTTATCACTCAAAAGTCTGACTAAATACTCAACGAATGGGGTTTTGCCTGTACCTCCCAAACTCAGATTGCCGACATTGATTGTCGGAACTTTAGGTGAAACCGATTTCAAGAAACCCGCATCAAATAACCAGTTACGCAAGAAAATTATCGCGTAGTAAAGCCCATATAACGGAAAAAGTACTATTTTTATCAAAAATATAATTACCTTCATTTGATTTTGTATATATATCCTTTTTTACTTTTTTTAGTATAAACTCCTTAAAAAGTATATAAATCACCGATTTGTATCATAAAAAACAAAAGTTTCTGTACTTTTGCCAAAATTAAGCATTTTTCAATGGGTCTGAAAGTCAAATGGTTGAAGCACACTTTAAAGTTCAAGTTTGAAGCTGGAACTTCGCGTGGTGTCTATACCGAGAAAGATACTTTTTTCTTGAAAATATTCAATTCTGAAAGCCCATCAGTTTTTGGTTTGGGAGAAGCTACCCCATTTCAAGGTTTAAGTATTGATGATTTGCCCAACTTCGAGGAAATTCTGCAAGAAATTTGCTTTACTTTCAATAGTCTCGACCTTGAAGTTTTTGAATGGAATATCAACATTTTACTTTCACAACTCATCGACGATAAACTTCCGTCTATTAAATTTGGTTTTGAAACTGCCCTTTTAGATTTAATGAATGGTGGCAAAAGAGTCATTTTTGATAATGATTTCTCGAAAAGCCAAAAAGCAATCAATATTAATGGTTTAGTTTGGATGGGAAGCAAAGAATTTATGACCACCCAAGTAAACGAAAAACTTTTGTCAGGCTTCGATACAATTAAGATGAAAGTTGGAGCGATTAATTTTGCGGAAGAATTAGAAATTCTGGCCAAGATTCGTCAACAATTTTCGGCCGAACAAATCACATTGAGAGTTGATGCCAACGGAGCATTTTCTCCTGAAGAAGCTCCTGAAAAACTTTTACAACTATCTAATTATCAGATACATAGCATTGAACAACCTATAAAGCAACATCAGTTAGAAGCTATGATTGAATTATGCCAAAATAGCCCATTACCAATTGCTCTTGATGAAGAATTGATTGGTGTAAGCGATTACGTGCACAAAATGCAATTGTTAAAAAAAATTAAACCTACCTACATTATTTTAAAACCCACACTTTTGGGAGGCTTACAACACTGTCGAGAATGGATTGAGATTGCTTCACGCCTACATATTAGCTGGTGGATGACTTCGGCTCTCGAATCAAACATTGGTCTAAATGCCATTGCTCAGTTCACGGCTCAATATAAAAATCAATTACCGCAAGGTTTGGGTACTGGTTCGTTGTATCATAATAATATTGAAAGTCCACTTCTGGTCGAAAATGGAAAATTACATTATGAAGCAAATTCGTCTTGGGATTTAAGTTTGTTTCAAGATTTATAATTTTCTGCAAATATGTCCACACTCGTCTTATAGAATTCTTGAAAGATTGGGCATCGAAAGAAGGAACAAATTCCAACAATAAAATTGTTTTAAAAAAATATCTTACCATCCAAGACATTGCCAACTTGATTTGTATTAAACGACAGTCCGTAGCGGCCTTATACAAAGACCTCAAACAAAAAGAAGATTTTGTTTGAAGTAATTCATAATAATAAGCTATCAATCAAAGAATTACGCTGGACTGGTAAGTAAATTATTCAAAAAGAAATTGATGCAAAAAGCCCTCATATTTGGTCTTAGGTTACATTATATTCTCCCGAAATAAGACCGAACGTGAACAATGGTTTACTGATTTTTTGCAAAGAAACCCTGATTGCATAGAAAAAACGCATTAAACTTTCACCACTTTGGAGGAAAAGGCGATGTAAGAAATGACATAAAAATGAATCGTGAGAACAAATTTAAGACTTTGAGCGTTACAAAGTTTAATATTAACAAAGAACATTTTTTGGTGAAGTACCAAGACCTTCAATAAGAAAATAATTTCGTTTATAGAGTGTTTACGGAATTTTTTTTTAATCAATGTTAGATAGTTTTATATAAATACAAGACGATAACATTATATAAGTTAAATTTACTTTCATAATATTATAGTCTTTTATCCGTGGGCAATCTACTTTTAATCCTCCTTCATGCCAAAAATAATCGCTATCGGAACCGCCAATCCAACACACTGTCATCAACAAAATGACATCATGCGGTTTATGCTCGATGCCAATAATCCCGACGAAAAAAACAGAAAACTTTTGCCAATCCTTTATCATCGAAGCGGCATTAATACACGATATTCGGTCTTTTCTGATTTTTCGCTTGCTCGCGGACAATGGGATTTTTTTGGCGATAACTGCACAATGCCATCACTTGAAAAACGAATGGCATTATATAATCAAGAAGCGATAAAACTTTCAATGGCTTCCATTGATAATTGCTTACAAAATATTAAGGAAAACCCCGTTAATATTCAAGAAATTACGCACCTAATCACTGTAACTTGTACTGGACTTTCCGCACCCGGTTTGGATATTCAGCTGGTGCAAGCCCTTAACCTTTCGCCCAATATTATCCGAACTTCGGTCAATTTTATGGGTTGTTATGCCGCTATTCACGCCCTCAAAATAGCCGATGCTTTTTGTAAAGCCGATGCTTTAGCCAAAGTTTTGGTTGTTTGTACTGAATTATGCACACTGCACTTCCAAAAATCAAATGATATAGATGCAATTCTTTCGTCAACACTATTTGCCGATGGTTCGGCGGCTTGTTTAATAAGTGGCGATAAAGATAGCAAAGGTTTAGAAATCAAGCAGTTTTATTCACAAATTGCATTGAGTGGGCAGGCCGATATGGCTTGGCAATTATCAAGCACTGGTTTTCTGATGACACTCTCAAGCCATGTACCGAAACTAATCAAGCAGGAAATTAGAAACCTACTTGAAAATTCACTCCAAAAGTTGGGTTTTAAGTCAGAAAATATCACTGATTGGGCGATTCATCCTGGCGGAAAAAATATTTTAGAGGCAGTAGAAACTTCACTTGAATTAGCCCCTAATGCCTTATCTGAAGCTTATGATGTGCTAAAAAACTATGGTAATATGTCATCACCAACAATTTTATTTGTCTTGAAAAAAATGATGGAAGACTCCAGCAAAAAAGGTAATATTTTTGCTATAGCTTTTGGTCCCGGTATCACGATGGAAAGCGTAATTTTAGAACGATGAATTTAAAAACCCGCTCCTACCAAGCTGAATTACTCGATAACGACGAAATTCCAAGCGAAGACCTCTATCGAAACCTTCGAGAACTTGATTTTATCAATAGTTATCTCGGCGGACATTCAATTGTTTTAGATGGAATTAAGTATTTCATAAATTTAATACATAAAGAATATTCAGAATACTTATTTATTTCAGAACATTCAAATGAAAAAGATATTTCAAAATTTATACATAATACTATTAATTCAAAAACAATAGACAATACCGTATTTTCAATATATACTGAAACATTAAGAATATATGAAATTGGTAGTGGTGGAGGAGATAATTTAAGGGCTGTTAGTCGGTTTTTGAATAAAAATAGCATCTCTCACTCACTTGGAGGTGTTGATTTGAAGGAAGATTGTGTAAGATTTGCCGAAAATTTTAAAACCCTAAATACAGCCATTAACTACGAAATTGCTGACTATCAAATGGCTACATTTCCTAATGGACAGCCACATATTATTTTCAATTCGCTGTTTTGCCATCATTTCAAGGATGACGATTTAGTAAAAATGCTTCAATGGATGCACAAAAATTCTGAAATCGGTTTTATTATTGCTGATTTGCACCGTCACCCGTTCGCATACTATTCAATCAAATGGCTAAC
>CAMAQF010000087.1 GCA_945860265.1 Emticicia agri
ATCTCGAACAGAGAAGTTAAGCCCCGCACCGCCGATGGTACTGAGTTCAAACTCGGGAGAGTAGGTAGACGCCAGAATTTTATTACAAAGTCTCATCAGCAATGGTGAGACTTTTTTGCTTTATACCAAAATCCAAGGTCATTCTATAAGATACAATATTAAACTAAATTGGGATTCCTATACCATACGTAATAATTTTATTATCTATAGCATAATCATAGAGAGCTTTAAATATAAAATTTGGAATGTCCAATTTATTTGTTTCTATAGTTTTGGCAAAGCCTAAATATCACAATAAGACAAAATTCACTTATATACCCACATTGGTCTTAACTACTTCTTTTTTCGCTGTATTTTAAAAATGTTAGGTTTCGGAAATAGGATTTTTAAGCCAGGCTGCGTAGCTTTAAACGCTAATAATGAATATTTTATAAATCTATTTTTTCTTCGCTATGGACAAATTGAAAACCTGTCCTAATTTTTTTTAGTTTTGTGTACAATGATAGTTAATTAAGTGCAAATTTTCAGACTGTTTTTGCTGAAAATTAAAATGTGTTTTCAAGCAATTGTAATGATTTTATGATTTTTTCCACGAAAATCGAATGTTTCAGCGGTGGTTTTACCCATAATTAGTTGTCCAATTGGGGCTTGAGGCGAAATTGTCATAAACTTCTTCACATCCAAGTCGATTATTCCTGCACCGATTGACACAAAGAAATTTCCCATCGTAGTTTCTACTATTGCACCGAAAGCTACTTTCGTAAAAAGACTTTCGGTATCTATTTTATCTAAAGAAAGACGTTCTTGGCGTGCTTGTTCGTACATTCTTCCATTCATTTCTCGGTCGAGTTGTCCCATTGCACGGGCTGTTTCGTATTTATCTCCTGCAGAACTTTTACCTTCTTCATTTGCTGAGTTTTTTGCTGCTTCCATGGCTTCATAAGAAGTTTGCATTCGATTCTCAATCAATTCTTTTACTTTTTCTAATAATTTGTCTTTCATGTTTAAAACCTTAAATGAGGATTTTGTGGATTTTATATGGTATTATTCAATATTTTGTTAATTCCACCAGTAAGATTTACCAAATTAGTAAATCCAAAGTTTTCTTGAAGAATTTTAATAGCTTTTTGGCTGCGAATGCCACTTTGGCAATGAATAATTACAACTTTATCTCGACTAATTTTTGGTAAATATTTTTCTAATTCTGATAATGGCATCAATTCTCCGCCGATGTTTTTGGCTTCGTATTCATGTAGTTCTCGGACATCGATTAATTGATATTCGTTCAAGGTTTTCAATGCCTCAAAGGTAATATCATTCACCGATTTGAGTCCACAAAACACCTCATAATCAATTAGTTGAGTAATTTTAGGCATATCAGGAATTTTAGGAATTCGTATAATTCGGTTTTGCATCGAAAGTGTATCAAGTACTAATAGTTTACCGGAAAGCGGTTCGCCAATATTTGTTATTACTTTAATTGCTTCAAGAGCTTGCATCGAACCAATGATTCCTGGCAAAACCCCCAATACTCCTGCTTCAGCACAATTTGGGGCTTGTTCGGGTGGTGGTGGAGTGGGAAATAAATCCCGATATGTAGCAGAATTTCGATGGTTGAAAACTGCTACTTGTCCTTCAAAACGTTGAATTGCTCCATAAACAAATGGCTTATTAAGCATTACACAAGCATCATTGACCAAATATCGAGTCTGGAAATTATCCGTTCCGTCAATAACGATGTCATAATCTTTGATGATTTCTAAAGCATTGCCTACACATAATCGAGTTGGATATTGCTTGATTTTGACCAATGGGTTTAATTCCGTGAGACGATTAACAGTTTCACTGATTTTTGCCAAACCAACTGCCAATGTTGAATATAAGATTTGTCTTTGAAGATTACTGATATCAATTTTGTCGTTTTCAACAATTCCGAGCGTGCCAACACCTGCCGCAGTTAAATAAAGCAGAATTGGACTACCTAAGCCGCCACAACCAATTACTAAAACCTTTGCGTTTTTTAGCCTTTCTTGTCCATTTAAGCCAAATTCTGGCATTAACATTTGTCGATTATATCTTTGTATTTCTTCTGGTTCGAGCATACTATTTGGAGAGCACTAAAGAAGCTATTTCTTAAAATATGTTAAATTATTTGTCTTACAACAACCTGACGAATCATTTTGCTCGCAAATGTATAATTATTACATAGTTTTTTAATAAAAATACTAATTTTTACACTAAAAGTACGTTTATTTGTTATTTATAAAAATTCAATTTAAAACTAAGTATTATTTTAAGAGATGAAAAAAACATTTATTGCTTTCGCTACTATTATTTTATTATCACAATTATCATTTGCACAAGGTACTAAAGCAACATCCGCAAAGCCTAAAACTTCTGCTGCAAAACCTGTAACAACTACAAAAACAGTAGTTGTAGCTCCGTCTTCAACAGAGAGCATGAAAAATGGTATTGACTCTATCAGCTATGCTATCGGGATGAATATCGCTGGCAATTTGAAACAACAAAATTTGAAAGTTAATTTGGCGATGATAACAAAAGCGATTGACCAAATTTTGAATGGACAAACGGCTTTGATGGAAGCCAATGCAGCTGATGCCTATATTCAAGCATATTTTCAGAACGAATCAATGAAAAAAGGTGCTGCCAATAAAGAGGTAGGGGATAAATTTTTGGCTGAAAATAAATCGAAAGCTGGCGTTGTGACTTTACCAAGCGGCTTACAATACTTAATTATGAAAGAGGGTACTGGAGAAAAACCAGCCTCGACTGATAAAGTGAAAGTACATTATCATGGAACATTGCTTGATGGAAGTGTTTTTGATAGTTCAGTAAATCGTGGCGAGCCAGCCGAATTTGGTGTAACTCAAGTGATTCAAGGTTGGATAGAAGCCCTGCAATTAATGCCAGTTGGTTCGAAGTGGAAATTATTTATTCCTTCAAACTTAGCTTATGGTCCACAAGGCCCACCGAGTATCGGCCCAAATCAAGTTTTGATTTTTGAAGTAGAATTATTAGAAATTGATAATAAACTAATGAACAGATAAATTTGTCTGATAATTTGCATCATTCCCACATTCATTCATTTAATCATTGTATATGATACAAATTATGAAAAGAATCATCGTTCTCTTAACCTTGACGGGTCTCTTTGGTTGCTTTGAAAATAAAGCTCAAAATCAGACTTCGGCGTTGCCAAATTATGGCTACAACGATTTAAAATCTACTCGTGCACAGGAGCAGGTGGAACAGTTTGCTACCCAGTTTTTAAGTTACCATCACTACCAAAAATTTAAGCTCGACGATGATTTTTCGACAAAAGTGTGGGATAATTTCTTGAAAGATGTTGATGGCGGACATTCATATTTTATGGAAAGTGATATCAAGTCTTTTGAAAAATACCGTGACGGAATTGATGAAGATTTGTTGGAAGGAGATTTAACAGCTCCGTTTGAAGTTTTCAATCTTTACCGCAAACGCTATAAAGAGCGTCACGATTTTATCTTGGCTTTACTTGATAAGCCATTTGATTTCAAAGCAGACGAAAGCTACGAAACCGACCGTGAGAAAACTCCGTGGGCAAAATCCACAACTGAGTTGGACAATGTTTGGCGTAAAATTGTTAAAAGTCAAGTACTTGATTTGAAACTAAGTGGAAGTAAAGATAGTGCAACAATAGCAACGCTAAAAGACCGCTATAAGCGTTGGGAAACTCGTATTGCTAAGTGGAGACCCGATGATGTTTTTCAATCGTTTATGAACGCTTTTTCTGAAACAATCGACCCACATACAAATTATATGATTCCGAGTACGGCCGCTCAATTTAATATCGAAATGAGTCAGTCGGTAGAAGGAATTGGGGCTTCGTTGAAAAACGAAGGTGATTATGTAATGATAGCCGAAATTATTCCTGGTGGACCATTATTTAAAAGTGGACAAGCAACAAAGAATGATAGAATTGTGGCCGTAGCCCAAGGTGAAAACGGTACGTGGCAAGATATTGTGGGTTGGCTGACGGATGATGCTGTAAAGTTAATTAGAGGTACGAAAGGAACTGTTGTGCGTGTAAGACTTCTACCTGGTGATGCACCTGCTGGCTCGCCAACGAAAGAACTACGCTTAGTGCGTGAAAAAGTAAAACTGGAAGAAGCAGTAGCCAAAGGCAAAATTATACCTATGAAAAAAGACGGTAGAGACTATAAATTGGGCGTAATTGATATTCCGATGTTTTACCGTGATTTTGAAGATGCTCGCAAAGGTGGCGATTTCCAAAGTACAACTAAAGATGTAAAGCGTTTCTTGAATGATTTTAAAACCAAAGGCGTTGATGGCGTTGTAATTGACCTTCGCAATAATGGCGGTGGCTCATTGACCGAAGCAATAAATCTTACAGGTTTATTTATTACAAAAGGACCAGTAGTGCAACGTCGTGATAATAATGGTAGTATCGACATAGAAAGCGATACCGACTCTGAAGTAGTTTATAATGGTTCGTTGGTTATTCTTCAAAATCGTTTTAGTGCGTCGGCATCAGAGATTTTTGCAGGAGCTATTCAAGATTATAAGCGTGGGGTGATTGTTGGTGAGCAATCTTTCGGAAAAGGGACAGTGCAGCAATTAGTTGATTTAGACCAGTTTTTGTCTGCACCACGTACAGCTTCGACCGATAAAAAACCTAACGTTGGTTTCGATCAAAAAGAAAGATATGGTCAATTGAAACTTACAACTGAAAAGTTTTATCGTATCACAGGAAACAGTACGCAACGCAAAGGCGTAGTGGCCGACATTGACCTTCCGACGCCATTTGATCCAGAAGAAATGGGAGAAAGTTCACAACCAAGTGCATTGCCTTATGACCAAGTGAAGACTTCTGATTACGAAAAAACAACGGTTATTAATGAGAAAGTTCTTGCCAAATTACAAGAAAAATATCAAGCTCGTTTGAAATCAGACCAGGAGTTAAAGCAATTAGCTGATGATTTAGCTGAATATCGTAAGATAAAAGACATTACAGTTGTTTCGCTCAATGAAGCAAAACGCAAACAAGAACGTGACGAAAACGAAAAACGCAGAAAAGCAGTGAATAAGCTTAATTCAGGTGAAAAAGATGAGAAAGAAAAAGACATCATTTTGACCGAAAGTGAGCGTATTTTATGCGATTTGATTTCATCACAGAAATAACAAGCAGATATTTGATTTCTTTAGTAAAGAAGCTCCAGTTGAGAAAATCAATTAGAGCTTTCTTATTTTTTTAAGATTAAATCATAATCTTTTATAGGTATTTCATAACTTTATATACAGCTTATAATAAAATCCGATGACAACTGATACTTATACACAAACGTCGATGTTTGACTTGTGGTGTCAGAATCATAATTTATACAAAGATAAATATACTTCGCACCAGACATCGTACATCGAGAATTTGCTGCCCGAAATTGCGGTTCAGCTAAACGTTTATGATATTTTAGGTATTCTTCAACGTCGTTTAGGTAACGAAATTATCCAAAAATCTATAGACCCTAATCCGGGCGACCCTAATCCGGGCGACCCTAATCCGGGCGACCCTAATCGGGGCGACGCTAGTCCGGTTGACCCTATTCCTGGCGACCCTATTCCTGGCGACCCCCGTTGGGGTATTCAAAGCCCAGTAAGCAATCATCAAGATAGCCAATGGCTGAAAAAATCGAATATGGTGGGCATAAATGTTCGTACCATCGGAAATTTGTTCAATGTCATCAAATATGCCCTTACGATTCCAAAATCACAAGATTCTGTCCATTTATTGCCAATCTGGGAACCAGGCGTAGTTGGAAGTCTTTATGGCATGACCAGTTTTAATATTAATACTGAGTTTTATAGTCATGAATTGGCCACCGCAATTCCGTCGCTCAATTCGGTCGAAAAACAATTGAAATTTGTGGTTAATATCCTACATGCAATGGGCAAAAGTGTTGGCATGGATGTGATTCCACATACGGATCGTTTTTCAGAAATGGTGATTGCTTACCCTCGTTTTTTTGAGTGGGTGCGTCGGGTTGGCGGTAAAATCACGAGTAATTCGGAAACGATTTATAAAGAGGTTGAAGAAATCATTTGGCATTATTTATTACGTAACGGAACTGCCAATGGAATACCGATTTCTTACTCAAAAAACACATTGTTTTCGCCCAAAATACCGATTCTGAATGATGAACAAAGGCTGGAAATTATTTTTGGACATAAAAATGATGTACAAGGCCGCCTTCGCCGCCGAATTGAGTTAATGCACGAATTGATTTACCAAGGCTACGAAACACTTCCAATGACAATGGCACCGCCGTATCGTGGATTGCATATCAATCCCGAAGAATTTGTGATTGATGAAAACGGAAACCGTTGGTACACTTATGAATTTGACAAGCCACAGGCGATGTCGAGGGTTTTTGGTCCATTGGCACGATATAAGTTTTTTCACTCAAAAGATGATAATATCAATTGGGAATTAGATTTTGAAAACCCCAATAAGTACGCTTGGGAGTATTTCTGTCAAAAAGTCTATGAATGCCAGCAAACTTATAATTTGGATTTCATGCGGGGTGATATGGCTCACATACAACCACGGCCAGATGGTGTACCAGCCAAATCTAACGAATTTTATGACCCATTGATGGCGGTAAAGCATTATGTGCAGAAACAAGGCGTAAAACATTTTGCGTTCTTTGCTGAAACCTTCTTAGTCGAAGCTAATTTTATGGGTTATGGCGACGAAAATGATCATTTAGAGACCATTGATGCCGACTCAACGCTTGGAGATTTACAGTCTTCGGTGGTGGGTTCTCCCGAATTTATGCAGAAATTTGTGAAGTATAATCAATTACTTCGTACTCGCAATTTTGCACCGAATTTTACAGTCATGACAGCCGATAAAGATGACCCGCGATTTGACGAGTTTTATCGTACTGCCAATTATCTCCGTTTATTTGTATCACTATTTTTGACTGATATGCCAAGCTATGTAGGCTTGGGCTTTGAAACACGTAATTTGCATCTTGAAAGAGGGAAAAACGAAGAATATACAAAGCTTTACGTTTATGCCATACGAGATGATAATGAAAGGGATAAAGTTACTAACGGGCCATTTATTTGGGGTAAAAACCACAATCAATTTCATTTGTTTCAGCAAATGCACCAACTGGCCGAAAATATTTGGGAAGAAATCAAAGGTCGCTCGGTAAAATGGCTTTTTGAACTAAGCGAGGAACAAAAATTAATGATTTGGACGTTTCAAGATAATCCGAAGTACGTTTTTGTAGTAAATTTCGACCCACAAAATGATATTGACGAAAATCTTTTCCGAGAAAAGACCTTCAATCATCCACTTAACCAAATCTTTACGACCGGGCATTATAGTCAGCAACACGAGTGTAGGGTTTATCGTTTGGAAAATTGATAGAAGATTAATAAATCTTACCGAAGTCTTAGGCCTACAAAATAGGTAAGACTCTTTAATTATATTACGACCATGGATTTCGGAAAACTTAAAGATATTTCAGATGTTGATTTTACGCTTCCGCCAGATAATCCATTAACTGCTCAAACTCTTTCGACCGTATCTCCGAAAGTTTCTCAGCCCCATTTGTATTTTGGTCCACCGATTTGGGCAAATAAAAGCTGGGTGGGTAAGATTTATCCCTCAAAAGCCAAAGATGCGGAACGCCGCCCGAAAGAATTTCTTTATTATTATACACGTCAGTTTAACACCATTGAACTGAATGTAACACATTACCAAATTCCGACTACAGAAACAATTGCACGTTGGAAAGAATCAGCGGCAGAAGGTTTTAAATTCTGTCCGAAATTCCCGCAAATAATTAGTCATGACCGTCAATTGATAGGATGTGATTTTTTAACCGAAAAATTCTGTCAAGCAGTTTTGGGCTTGGGAGAACATTTAGGAATGACTTTTTTGCAACTTTCACCGATGTTCGACCCACGCAGGTTAAAAAGTTTAGAAAATTACCTAAAATCATTACCTCCAAACTTCCCTGTTTCGGTTGAGTTTCGTAACTCTGATTGGTTTAAAGATGCACAAATTTGGGCAAATAGCTGTGCAATGCTCAAAGAAATGAATGTTGGAACGGTGATTTCGGATGTAGCAGCACGACGAGATGTGCTTCACACAACACTTACTACGCCAAACCTTATGCTTCGTTTTGTGGGAAATGAATTTCACCCGACCGATTATACTCGCATAAATGCGTGGTGTGAACGTATAAAAACTTGGCTCGATCTAGGATTAAAAAGTGCTTATATTTTTGTGCATTGTGGCGATAATGAATTCGCTCCCGAACTCACAAAATATTGGATAAATAAGATTAATGCGAAAATAGGTTTAAATCTGCAAGAGCCTAAAATAATTCCACAGGTTTTGCAAGGTAGCTTGTTCTGAAAAAAATGTTGCATTTTATTGTTCAAGTCCATAAATTGCACGAAATAAAGACAATGTATCCATTTAACAACAAAGATTTTTTTCCTGACAAACTTAGCGAAAAAAATAAGCCCAACATTTCGTTGGGTTTTGTTTTTACCACGATTTTAAAAGTTTCTTAAATTCAAGATTTGAATGAAATATATAAATTTGATAGATTATTTATAGAAAATATTTAATAACGAGAAACAAGATACGTGATTCTAGACGGTTCGCTGTGACAAACCGTCTAGAATCTCTTGTCTCATGTCATTTGTCTCGTTTCTTACTTTAGTATTAAAAGAATAAAATTAAAAATTTCAAAATAAAAAAGAGAATGCAATCGATTTTAGTTTACTGTGGAGCAAATCCTGGAATAAAACCTATTTATAAAGAAACTGCCGAGAAACTGGGCAAAGTTTTTGCCGATAATAACATTCGTCTCATTTATGGCGGCGGAAGCGTTGGGCTAATGGGCATTATTGCCGATGCTGTTTTGGCAAATAATGGTCAAGTAATTGGCATTCTTCCGCATTTTTTAGACCGAATGGAAGTTGGGCATAAAAGCCTCCCTGTAATGCACAAAGTAGAAACCATGCACGAGAGAAAGGCTTTAATGGAAAAGCTCTGTGATGGCATTATTACGCTCCCAGGTGGCTATGGTAGCATGGACGAGCTTTTCGAGATTTTATCATGGTCGCAGTTGGGGCTCCACCAAAAGCCTGTAGGTTTGCTTAATTTGAACGGTTTTTATGACCATCTTTTAAAGCAATTAGATGTAATGGTTGAAGAAGGTTTCTTGAAGGCAGAAAACCGCAATTTGGTTATAGAATCAGATAATATTGAAGATTTGATGGAAAAAATGTCGAACTTCAAGGCATCTTTTCACGAAAAATGGTTGAAAAGAGAGCAGATTTAAAAAAGGCAAATAGCTTTTAGTTTATATTTGTTAAAAACTTCGACACTTATTAAAGAAAACCATGTCAATTGCCGAATTATATCAAAAATTTAAAGCTTGTAACGGCATCTCGACCGATACCCGAAAAATCAACGAAGGAGTAATGTTTTTTGCTCTAAAAGGTGATAAATTCAATGCAAACTCTTTTAGCCAAGAAGCACTCAGCAAAGGTGCAAAATATGTGGTGATTGATGAGGCAGAATATGCTACTGACGAAAGTTGTATTTTGGTCGGTGATGTACTTTACACACTACAAAAATTGGCCAATTATCACCGTCAGCAACTCAATATTCCGTTTGTGGGTATGACAGGTTCGAACGGAAAAACTACTTCAAAAGAATTGGTTGCAGCAGTATTATCAAAAAAATTCAAGACTTATTATACAAAAGGAAACCTCAATAATCACATTGGTGTACCGCTCACTATCCTCGGAATTGATGAAAGCTACGAAATTGCTGTAGTCGAAATGGGTGCGAATCACCAAGGCGAAATCCGAGATTTATGTAATATTTGCGAACCTACGCATGGTTTTATTACCAATGTCGGAAAAGCTCACTTAGAAGGCTTTGGTGGGGTTGAAGGTGTGAAAAAAGGGAAAGGTGAACTGTATGATTTTTTAGCAAAATCAGGCGGAACGGTTTTCGTAAGTGCTAAAAGTAAAGCATTGATTGAAATGGCAGCTCAGCGAAAATTTAAAGAAAAACACTATTATTTGACAGATGATGAGATTGTTATGTTGCAGGATTCTCCAGTGGTGACATTTTCGGCAAATGGCATTCAATACGAAACGCATCTGCCAGGGTCATATAATTTTGAAAATATTGCCACAGCTCTGGCCATAGGAAAATTCTTTGGTGTATCGCCTATGTTGGCAAATGAAGCAGTTTCGGAGTATAATCCTGACAATAATCGTTCGCAGATTGTTGAGAAAGGTACAAATAGCATTTTGCTCGATGCCTATAATGCTAATCCATCATCAATGTCGGCTTCGATTCAGAATTTTATCAACCTTAAAACTGATAAAAAGAAAGTCGTGATTTTGGGAGATATGTTTGAATTAGGTGAAGAAAGTCCAGCTGAACACCGCCTCATTGGTGAATTAGTGGCCAAGGGGAACATTGATTTGGTAGTTTTATTCGGTGAACTGATGACAAATGCACTTGAGTTTTTACCTAATGCTTTTTATTTTTCAGATAAATTTTCGCTACATAACTGGCTGATTGACAAGCAAGTAACAGATTCTTATATCTTAATAAAAGGTTCGAGAGGTGTTAGTTTGGAGACTGTTGTGCAGTTTTTATAAGAATCGTAACTTATTGAGAGGCGATATTTTTAAAATAAAATCCCTTTCTTATGTCCCGTTATTTTTTCTGAAACGTTACGCATAGATGCTTGTGCAAGAGCAAAGTCTGATTTAAATTAAGTGCGTGCTGTTCTATCAGAATCTCTTTTTCTTGTGGCTTTGAAGATTTTCGTATCATACGTTTTAGCGTGCGAAAGGAACGAAGATGAAAAAAAATACCCAAAAATAGATACGAAATCAAAGAACTTATGCTTAGCTGATTTGCATGAACTTTCTGTAATTTTAAGCCTGCTAAACCCGCTAATGTTCGTAAGCGTTGGGCTGTGCATAAATACACTCGGCCGTTATAAATGTGGCTATCATCGTAGCCGATTACGCTTGCTTCGTTCGATAAAAACATATCGCTTCGTTCGGCTTCTACCCAAAAATTTCCAAGTCGGCCATTTAAACTACTGTTATTGGGCTTGGTTACGATTAAAATACCGTTGGGTTTGAGTATTCTTGAAAGTTCTTGTAGGAGTGAAGACTGATTCGGAATATGTTCGATTGTTTCCATCAAAAGTACATAATCGGCTGAATTGGCCTCAATGGGCAGGTTTTGGTTTAGATCAATAGGTGAACAAGATAGCGAATCACTTTTAAAAATATCGGGATACATATCATAAGCCTTCACCCTTGCACCCGCCTCATGCCACAAATTAGCCACATAACCCGAACCCGCCGAAACATCAATCACCGTTTTTTCTTTTACATCGTTTTCTTCAACAAAACGATGAATAAACTCTAAAGCAGCTCCTTTTGAGTGTGGTACTTGTTTTATTTGAGATTTGTATTTCGACATTGGGGAGTTCTTTTTGTTGTAGATAATTTCACATTGTTACAAATTGGTAATTTTGTTTTAAAAATAGATTTTCAATATTTTCCTCAACAATCTGCAACAATACAAAGCTTTCAAACAAAATTCAAGCAATATCAACAGGTTTTGATTTTAATTTAACTTTCCATCTATCAATTCGTTTTTTTTGGCGAAGAGTAAAGTTTTCTTCAGGGTCGGGTAATTTACCCAAAAACTCAGTCCCGATTTTTAAATAATTCTTGAAAAAAGTATTACTACTCAATCCCCACTTTAAAATAAACTCCGTTCGGCCGTCATTGCGTTTTACTCGGCCTGTACTTCGACTGGCAAAGTGATACACTCGACTTTTACCCAATCCTATATAATATCTTACCCCATAATGCCACAATTTTATCATAAAATCGGGGTCACTGTACATTCCCGGAAAAAATTCAACGCTCAAACCACCAACTGCTCGATAAACAAAAGTTGGCAAAACCATCGGATACCATTGACTACCATTCCAGTCTTCTTTAGGATAGGAGGCAAACTCGGCCAAAAACTTTTCTTCATTAAATTCTGATGGGTGCGTACCGTAGTTTTTATCAGCTATGACACAGGTATTCCCTTTATCGAAGCCTTCAATCATTGTTCCGCTGATACACCATTTGTCATCTTTTTGTTTTTCTACTTCCTCATATAAGTAAAAATCCCAGTCGGGGCAAAGGTACATATCGTCATCAATAAAAACTAAGTATTCGGTAGTAGCAAGGTGCGAAGCGGCATTAAAACCATAACACACACCCGAATTTTGCGAACTTTTGGTATAACTAATATCGCCTTGTGCATTTACCCAATCTTCTGAGCCATCGTTGCCTTCGTTGACATGAACAATTATCTGGTGCTTATATCGACTATTTTTCTTGATACTATTGACCGCACATTTTAGATAATCAATATTATTCCAAGACGGGATAAGTATAGAAAAAACAGGAGAATAGTCTAAGTCTACTTTTTTATGCGTAAAATCCATGAAGAAAGCTATGAGTTTAAAGTGTAGAGTTCAAAGTACTGTACACTCTAAACTCTACGCTCTGTATTTATTATCACCATCCTTTGCGTAATGTGTAAGCAATATATGCTATGTCTTGTTCGGTTACTTTGGCGTGGAGCGGTAATACCAAATACCGTTCTTCTATGGCATCCATTTTAGGAAATTTGCCTTCAGTACGGCCACCAAAAATACTGTATTTATCATTACGATAATGCACTTGTCCTGACTCGATGCCGTGTTCGCGAAGGTGTTTCACTAAATTTTCACGGTCGTCAACCTCGGCAGTTAGTAGCCATGCGGCATGTTCACGGTCGGTATATTCTCTTCCAATTACTCGGATTCCTATCATATCTTTTAGTAAATCGCAGTAAAGACGATAAAGTTTTTGGCGATGAGCTAAGTGTTCGTCAAACTCGTCAATGGCTGCAAGGCCGATGCTTGCCGAAATATCGGTCATTTGGTATTTATAGCCAATTTCAGTAATATCATTTTCCCAAATACCTTTTTGCTTGCTGCTACGGTCAATGCCGAACCAACGTATTCGTTTGGCTTTTTCTACCAATGAATGGTCTTTCACAACCAACATTCCACCGTCACCAGTTGTAATATGCTTGATTGCTTGAAATGAAAACATCGAAAAATCGCTTTGGCTACCAATAAATTCACCTTTGTATTTTGCACCCACGGCGTGAGCGGCATCTTCGATGATGGCAATGTTGTGTTTACGACCCAGATTCCAAAGTTCGTCCATATCACATGGCAAGCCACCATAGTGAACACAAACAATTGCTTTGGTTTTTGGTGTAATAAGTTCTGCTACGTGCTTCACATCAATATTAAGATTGGCATCAATATCAGCAAAAACGATTTTTACTCCCATATACAAAAATGGGATATTGGTTGCTGTGCAAGTAAATACTGGGGCAATTACTTCGTCGCCTTCTTTGAGGCCAGCCAGTAAATACGACAAATGTAGGGCGTCAGTTCCTGAGCCAACCGCAAGGCTTTTGCAAGGAGCAGTAAATTTCTGCTCGAAACGTTGCTCAAATTCATCAACTCTTGGGCCTTGACCAATCCAACGAGTATTTAGAACTTCGCTTACGTTAAAAGCAGCTTTGGCTGGAATATTGGGATGAAACAGAACGATACCGTCACTTGTATCCATGACAGGAAACTCGTTCATGGGCTTTTCAGCAGTCATAAACAAAAGTAAAGTTTTAGGTTAGATTGACCAGGTTTTTTCTGGTATTTTTATTTTACACGTTTAAAAACACCAATAATAGTTTTAATGCTATATACAGGGATAAGCAAAATTAATATGATAAAGTTTAATAATCTACAAAAAAAGGATATTTATCTTAAATTTTTATCTTTTAATCTATTCATTTGATGGGTTAGTGTGTTGTTTTTTTTGCTAAAATGCTCAAATACAGTATTTATGACAAAAACAAAAAGATTGAAACAATCTGTTTTTCAATAAAAATAGTCTAAATAATGAGCATTCCTAATCAAGATTCGTGTCAATGAAATAAGGTTGGAAGTCTTTCGAAATATAAGTTTTTGTTAAGTATGTCACGATAAATATTTCAATAAAATCCTATTTATTGTCAGTACCTTTGTATTATGGATAGTCATCAACAACATTCGCAAATATTAGCCAATCTTGGCATTGAGAAATTAAATCCAATGCAGGTTTCAGCACAAAAAGCGGTTACTGCCAAAAACAGCGATACTCTTTTACTTGCTCCGACTGGTTCCGGGAAAACACTTGGCTTCTTACTGCCAGTTTTAAAATTACTCAAAGCTGACAAAATAAAAGTGCAATGTTTAATATTGGCACCGTCTCGTGAGCTAGCGATGCAGATTGAGCAGGTTTGGAAGAAAATGTCAACAGGGTTTAAGGTAAATGTTTGTTATGGCGGACATCCGATGGCTACTGAAATACAAAATTTATCAACACCACCTGCTTTATTAATTGGCACTCCTGGCAGAATTGCCGACCATATTACTCGGAAGACTTTTGAACTTGATGGCATCACGACCTTGGTGCTTGATGAATTTGATAAATCATTGGATTTGGGTTTTCATGAGCAAATGTCTTTTATCATCGGAAATCTACCGAATCTGAATAAAAGGGTTTTGGTTTCGGCAACCGCGGGCATCGAAATTCCTGAATTTACTGGTCTTTCAACTCCTCAAGTTTTAGATTTTTTACCAGAAAAAAATAGCGAAAATGAACAACTAACAATGAAGTTGGTAATTTCGGACGAAAAAGATAAATTGGATACAGTTTTTGACTTGGCTTGTTCGCTCAATTCGGAAGCAGCCTTAATTTTTTGTAATCACCGAGATGCTGCCGAGCGGACAAGTGAGTTTTTGAACCAAAAAGGCATTGTGGCTACGTTTTATCATGGCGGAATGGAGCAAGATGCCCGTGAACGTGCTTTGATTAGATTCAGAAATGGTAGTGTAAATTATTTGGTTACGACCGATTTGGCTGCTCGTGGATTGGATATTCCCGAAATGAAGCACGTGATACATTATCACTTGCCCCTGCAAGCTCATGAATTTGTGCATCGCAATGGCCGCACAGCTCGAATGCACGCTTCGGGAACTTCGTATCTAATTTTTAGTAGAGATGAAGAACGCCCAGCTTATGTTGATAAAAATTTAGAGGAATTAGTGCTTTCAAAACGTTATCCATTGCCACAACTTCCTGACTATCAGACACTCTATATCAGCGGAGGGAAGAAAAATAAGCTCAATAAAATTGATATTGTAGGATTTTTATCGCAAAAAGGGCAACTCGAAAAAGACGATTTGGGACTTATCGAAGTGAAAGATTTTACTTCGTTTGCGGCCGTAAAGCGTTCAAAAATTAAAACGCTTTTGCAGCTTATTAGAGAAGAAAAAATGAAAGGAAAGAAGTATAAAATTGAAATTGCGAGGTGATTTTTTATTTCTTTTATTCGCAGCTTTCAGTTTGTTTTCACACAAAAAGCGATCAAGACTAAAAATCTTAACCGCTTTTTGTTTTTGGTAAGTTTTTTATTTTTCTATTGACTTCCAACCGTGAACTGTTGACTGTGGAATGCCAACCGTGGACCATGAATTGCCAACCGTACACTGCCGACTGCTAACTAATTTCGTCTACCTCTACCACCTTCACTTTTTTGAGTTTCTCCACTTTGGCGGCTTTCGTTTGTTGGCGTCGAGCGTTCGCTACGGCTTGGAGTTTGGCTTGCGTCTCCACCACGGCTTCGGCGTTCGTTGCTAGTAGGCGTATCTCTACTTGGGTTTGGCGTAATGCGTTCGCTACGACTGTTGTCCGTGCCACTTCCTCTACCATAATTGTCAGAACGACTCTCGCCTGTGTTTGAACGGCTTGGGGAGTCATTTCCTCTTGAAGGACGCTCCGATGTTGATGGCGTTGGGAGGTTATTGCGACTATTGTCGATTCCGCCTCTCGAACTTCTATCATTATCGTTGGGAGTTTCGTTATTTCCTCTCGAACTTCTATCATTATTGTTGCGAGTTTCGTTATTTCCTCTCGAACTTCTATCATTATTGTTGCGAGGGTTGTTGTTTCCTCTTGAACCTCTTTCTGTATCATTGCGAGGGTTGTTGTTTCCTCTTGAACCTCTTTCTGTATCATTGCGACGATTATTGTCGTAGCCACTGCCTCTTGCGTTTCTATCATTATCGTTGCGTGAGGTACGGTTGCTATCATAACGACCATTTGAGCCATTGGTACGGTAACGACTTCGCTCGCTGTAATACTCACGACCAACTCGGTTGCGGTCATTTCTATACCAACCATTGTAGTTAGGGCGGGGAACATAACCCAAACGTATATTGCCAAAGCCACGGCGGTCGAAGCGATAGAAGTCAAAACCACCTTTGTAGTACCAGCGGGGATAGCCACGGAGGTCATTCCAAGCCATATCAAACCCGTAGAATCTACGGTCATAGTCGTAAAGCTCGATACCTACTTGGCGGTTGAGGTACGCCACATCCTCCCAGATTTCTTGTTGTTCCCAACGGTTAAAGATACCATCTACCAGATAATTATATTCTTTACGCTCTACATCTTCTAAGCGGCGATACAAACGGTTTGATTCATTGCGAGTGATAAGTCCATTCTGAATACCATTGCTGATACGCACTCGGATGTCCCAATGCCAATCGAATTCGTCATCGTAGTAATATCTATCATCATCATCATAACTATTGCTACCATAGTTATCATATCCATGATTACCATATTGTGCATTTGCCGAAAAAATAGTTGAAAAAACCATGATTGCAGCCATTATGAAATTTCTCATCGTTTTAAATATTATTGTTAATTTATACTTTAGATGCAGAAAGTATTCATAAGGTTTGCTCGTGATTTGTTAATTGATTGTTAATAGGTTTTGAATTGTTGTAAATAGTTGATTATGAGTTTTTTAAATAAATATATTAATGATTTTCTACTAAATTGTAGGTTAGGTTTTCAACCTGTCAACAGTACTAAGTTTATTTTTAGGCATAGGCCATCTAAAAGGTTAAAAACCTGTCCAACTTTTCAATCTTATTTACAATTTTGTGTATGTTTGCTTAACCATTTTTCATCACCTAAATACATAGGCCTTTTATGAAATCATTAAGTTTACTTTTTTTGTTGTTTCTCGTCACCAATTCCGTATCAATTTTCGCTCAAAAAACTTTTTCGAGTAAATTTTCGGCTACCGAAATTGCTCGTTTTCAGCAACAAGCTAAGCGTGTAAATATTATTCGAGATAATTGGGGAATTCCACATATTTATGGGAAATCAGATGCTAATGCAGTTTTTGGATTACTTTTTGCTCAGTGCGAAGATGATTTCAAGCGAATTGAAATGAATTATATCGAAAAATTGGGCAGAATGTCGGAAATTAAAGGCGAAGCAAGTCTTTATGATGATTTACAAATAAAAATGTTAATTGATACGACAGATGCTATTGCCGACTATAACAAAGCCGAACCGTGGATGAAAAAACTACTCAATGCCTATGCCGATGGTATAAATTTTTATTTGCACACGCACCCCAATACAAAACCTGCCATGTTGACTCGTTTCAAGCCGTGGTTTCCTCTTTTGTGGACTGATGGAAGTATTGGAGCAATCAGCACGGCTGATATTACGACGGCAGAATTAAAGAATTTTTATTCAGGCGATAAAGTTACGTACACCGCCGAACCCAAAGACCCCGAAAATCAAACTGGTTCAAATGGCTTTGCTTTTTCGCCAAAAATTACGGCTTCAGGAAATGCCATTTTGTACATAAACCCGCACGTAACTTTTTATTTCAGACCCGAAGTACAAGTGACGAGCGAAGAAGGTTTGAATGCTTACGGTGCTGTAACTTGGGGGCAAATGTTTGTTTATCAAGGCTTTAACGAGTATTGTGGTTGGATGCACACTTCGTGCAATGTCGATGTGGCCGATGTGTATGCCGAGAAAATCACAAAAAAGGGTAATAAGTATTTTTATGAATACGATAAGCAATTAAAGCCAGTTATTGAGAAAAAAATAAGCATAAGTTATAAAGATGTCGATGCTTTGAAAACCAAAATTTTTACGACTTATGCCACACAGCATGGCCCAATTATGGCGAAACGTAACGACCAATGGATTAGTTTGAAATCATATAATCGCTCAATGACGAGTTTGATTCAAAGTTGGAGCCGTACGAAAGCAAAAGGTTTTGATGACTACAAAAAAACAATGGATTTGCGTGCGAATACCTCGAACAGTACCGTTTTTGCAGATAATAA
>CAMAQF010000088.1 GCA_945860265.1 Emticicia agri
AACAAATCAACAGTTAAATTCATTAATTCCTTACAATGAGGATTCAAGTGACTTTTTATACTCAATTTTAGATTTTAATTCTACTAAAATAGCTTCCATCGCAGGAAATCACGCAGTACCATTAATTAACAAAACATCATTTTCTGCAAATAAGTTAAGCTTCCCTCCAACCACAATAGAACAACAAAAAATCGCATCTTGTCTTTCTTCTTTAGATTCTTTTATTACGGCACAAGCAGAGAAAATAGAGCAATTAAAATTACATAAAAAGGGCTTGATGCAGGGTTTGTTTCCGAAAATTAATGATTAGAAAATGAGCCCAATTATAAATTTTACAGACTTAACTGAAGGTGCTCTACATTTCCGAAAGGATTTAGTTGGAGACCATCGACCTTTGAAAGATTTAGTATTGCTATTTGCTCATAACGCAAGTGGTAAAACAAGATTATCGATGGAGTTTAGACAAATTGGCAAAACTTTCGATTCTGATGAAAATGTAACAAGTCGTGATACTCTTTACTTCAATGCTTTTACAGAGGATTTGTTTTCTTGGAATAATGATTTAGAAAACGATACTGACAGAATACTTACTCTAAATTCTTATTCAGCATTTTTTAACGGTTTACGTGAATTAGAATTAGCTGCTAAAATACAATCATTCTTAAATAATTATGTTGATTTGAAGTTTGATATTAATTATGATACTTCAACAGTCGCTTTTTCTAGGAGTATTCTTGTTGATGGAAACGAACAAACTATTTCAAATATTAAAATATCGAGAGGCGAGGAAACACTTTTCATTTGGTGCTTTTTTATGGCTATTTGTCAATTAGCAATTGATAAAGACCCTGCTTATAATTGGGTGAAGTATATGTATATTGATGACCCTATATCGTCACTAGATGAAAATAATTCTATTGCGATAGCCTGCGATTTATGTAGTTTATTGACAAGTGAGGGCAATGAAATAAAAACTGTAATTTCTACACATCATAGCTTATTTTTCAATGTTCTTTGTAATGAATTTGGCAGAAAAGTAAAAAACAAGAAATACTTTTTACATAATAAAGGGGCTAGTGGGTATGCTTTGCAGGATACAAATGACACACCATTTTTTCATCATATAGCAACGCTTAATGAGCTAAAAAACATTATTGATAAGCAAGATGATGAAAATCCTCCCAAAATTTACACCTTTCATTTTAATGCATTAAGAAGCATATTAGAAAAAACGACAACATTTTTTGGCTATGATAAAATTGATAAATGTATCAACGGTTTAGAAGATGAAGTTCTTTTTGAGCGGGCATTGCAATTATTTAGTCACGGCAAATATTCAATATTTGACCCTGTTGAAATGGGTGATGATAATAAATACTTATTTATAAGAATCTTTAAAGGTTTCACGGACAAGTACGATTTCTATTTTCCGCAAATATTTAATAACGATACTAAAACAGATACAGAATCATAATGTCACATAAAGACCAACAACAACTGGGTAATACCCTTTGGAATATTGCAAACGATTTGAGAGGTGCAATGAATGCGGATGATTTTCGTGATTATATGCTTTCCTTTCTCTTCCTAAGGTATTTGTCCTATAACTACGAAGAAGCAGCAAAGAAAGAATTGGGAAAGGACTATCCAAACTTGCTTGAAACGGACAAGAAAACGCCCCTTTCAGTATGGTATGCATCTAATAAAGACGAAGTAGTTGAGTTTGAACAACAGATGCGAAGAAAAGTGCATTATGTAATCGAACCCAATCATTTGTGGAGTAACATCAGCGAAATGGCTCGTACACAGAATCCAGAGCTTTTGGTAACACTTGAATCGGGCTTTCGATACATAGAGAATGAATCTTTTGAAAGTGCCTTTCAAGGCTTGTTTTCTGAGATTAATTTGAATTCTGAAAAACTTGGAAAAACATCAGCGGAACGGAACAAGAAACTTTGTACCATCATTCAAAAAATTGCAGAAGGAATCGCTGAATTTTCTGCCAACTCAGATACCATTGGCGATGCTTATGAATATTTAATAGGCGAATTTGCAGCGGGTTCAGGCAAAAAAGCAGGCGAGTTTTACACACCCCAACAAATTTCCACCATACTTTCTGAAACCGTCACCTTAGACAGTCAAGAACCAAAAACTGGCAAGAAAAAGAAGTTGGACAAGGTACTCGATATGGCCTGTGGTTCAGGTTCATTGTTGCTCAATGTGAGAAAGTGAATCAAAGACAGTGGCGGAAGTGTGGGCAAAATATACGGACAAGAAAAAAACATAACTACTTACAACCTTGCCCGAATGAATATGCTTTTGCACGGTATGAAAGATACTGAATTTGAGATATTTCACGGAGACACGTTGGAAAATAGTTGGTCATTGCTAAACGAAATGAACCCAAGCAAAAAAACAGAATTTGATGCTATTGTAGCCAATCCGCCTTTTAGTTTGCGTTGGGAACCAAACGACACATTGGCAGAAGATTTCCGTTTTAAAAGTTATGGATTAGCCCCAAAATCAGCAGCTGACTTCGCTTTTCTTTTGCACGGTTTTCACTTCTTAGGCAAAGAAGGAACCATGGCTATTATTTTACCACACGGAGTTTTATTCCGTGGTGGTGCAGAAGAACGAATCAGAACCAAACTTTTAAAAGATAACCACATTGACACGGTCATTGGTTTGCCTTCCAATTTATTCTACTCAACGGGTATTCCAGTTTCCATTTTGGTTTTGAAGAAATGTAAAAAACACGATGATGTTTTGTTTATCAATGCCAGTGAACATTATGAAAGAGGTAAAAGACAAAACACACTAAGAGAAGGAGAAAACGAAGAGCCAAACGATATTCGAAAAATTATTGAGACATACCAATTCCGACCAAAACATATTGAAAAATATGCTCGCAGGGTATCAATGGACGAAATTGAAAAGAATGGTTACAACCTTAATATTTCTAGGTATGTGAGTACATCAATGGACGAAGTGCAAATTGACTTGGAAGCCGTAAATACTAAACTGATAACATTAAATGACAGCATAAAAGAAAATACTGACAAGCACAATAAATATTTAAAAGAGTTAGGATTAAAGCCGATTTAAAATGCCTACACAATTTGCAAGCACAATTAAATACCGCACAAGCAAACGCAAAACCAAAGTTTTTAATAGAGCTTGCAAAGCCAACGCAAAAGAAAAATGGTGTTTTCCAGTCCCATCAATGTCTCCTGGAGGCACGGAAGGGACATTAATAGCATTGGTCTATTTTTTGGGAGATAATAATACCGAAGAAAAACTCCATCATAAAATAATAATTGTAGTACCAGTAAGGTTACTAAAAAGTGATATTAGCTTAAAAAAACAAAAAGCGTTCGTGCTATCAAAAACACGAACGCTTTTTGTTTCAAAATTTATTTTTTAATCCACCAAAACGGCTTTCCCTTTAATCACATCGTCTTCAACATTTTTATACTTGATGTCGCGTTTTACGGTTCCATCTTTGTATTGTACGCTTACTCGTTGATTACGGTCAGCTATTTTTACATTGCGTAAAGGATTTAATCTTGCTGGGGCGTCTCCAACTTCTTCATCGCTCGATTTATTGGTTTGTAATTTTGGAGTTTCCGTTTTTGTCGGAGCCGTTTGTTGGAAACGAAGCTCAACGATACCTGCTTTCATCAAGAAACTCACGGTATCGGCGTTTACTTTATTCAAGAAATTTTTGAATAACTCAACGGCCTCAAATTTATAAATCAACAATGGGTCTTTTTGTTCGTAAGAAGCATTCTGTACCGATTGTTTTAAATCGTCCATGTCACGTAGGTGTTCTTTCCATTCTTGATCAATTACGCTCAAAGAAATGTGTTTTTCGATTTCTTTAATCAATTCACGACCATCACTATTAACACCAGCTTTCAAATTACAATACAAACCAATATTTTGGTTACCATCGCCCACAATTGCAATAAACGGTTCATCAACCAAAGCACGACGGTCTTTCAATACATTTTCCAAAACAGGCAACATATTTTTACGAATCTCATCATTTTTGGTTTTGTAGGCTCTTTCGGCTTGTAAATATAGTCTATCTACCAGTTTTGGGTTTCCTTTCGTGAATTCTCCTCGTGCAATTTCTGGCTGAATCGCCAATTTTTGTATACAACGCAACTCAAACTCATCATAATTACCTTCGGCATTCATCACGATGTCGCTACAAGTATCGTACATAATGTTGGCAATATCCAACGAAAGACGGTCGCCGAAAAGAGCATTTTTACGACGTTTGTAGATTGTATCACGCTGAACGTTCATAACGTCATCATACTCAATCAAACGCTTACGAGTGCCGAAGTTATTTTCCTCTACTTTCTTCTGAGCTCTTTCAATCGAACTCGTAATCATTGAATGCTGAATAACTTCACCCTCTTCCATACCCATTTTATCCATTACGGAAGCGATACGGTCAGAACCAAACAAACGCATCAATTGGTCTTCGAGCGACACAAAGAATTGTGAAGTTCCGGGGTCTCCTTGACGACCAGCACGACCACGTAATTGGCGGTCAACACGACGAGAGTCGTGACGTTCGGTACCGATAATGGCCAATCCACCAGCCGATTTACTTTCTGATGTTAGTTTAATATCTGTTCCACGACCAGCCATGTTGGTTGCAATCGTCACAGTACCTGGTTTACCAGCTTCAGCTACGATATCGGCCTCACGGGCGTGTTGTTTGGCGTTCAATACTTGGTGCGGAACTTTGCGAAGTGTGAGCATTCGGCTCAAAATCTCAGAGTTTTCGACCGAAGTTGTACCAACCAATATTGGGCGACCTATACTTACCAATTCCGTAATTTCATCAACTACGGCATTATATTTTTCACGAACGGTCTTATAAACTTTATCTTCTTGGTCTTTTCTTACAATATTTCTATTGGTCGGAATCGAAACTACATCTAATTTGTAAATTTTCCAGAACTCCCCTGCTTCGGTTTCGGCAGTTCCCGTCATACCAGCCAATTTGTGGTACATACGGAAATAGTTTTGAAGCGTAATCGTTGCGTAAGTCTGAGTTGAATCTTCAACTTTAACATTTTCTTTTGCTTCAACGGCTTGGTGTAAACCATCTGACCAACGACGGCCATCCATGATACGGCCAGTTTGTTCGTCAACAATCATTACTTTATTATCCATCACAACGTATTCAACGTCTCTTTCAAATAAAGTATAGGCTTTCAATAATTGGTTAACGGCGTGAATACGCTCGGCTTTGGTAGAATAATCACGAATAACTTCGTCTTTTTTCAAGATTTTTTCTTGCTCATTCAAGTCTGACTTTGCTATAGCCGCCAAATCAACACCTAAATCGGGCATTACGAAGAAACTATGGTCTTCGCTTTCGCCTGTCAAGAAATCAATTCCTTTATCAGTTAATTCGATTGAGTTATTTTTTTCGTCGATTGTAAAATAAAGTGGAGCATCGGCTTCTGGCATTAACTTTTGGTTTTCTGCCAAATAGATTGCTTCGGTTTCTTGCAAAATGGTCTTCATTCCAAACTCCGAAAGGTATTTAATCAATGGTTTGTTTTTCGGTAAACCACGGAACGCACGGAATAATGCGACTCCACCATCTTTTTTATTTCCTGCGACAATCAACTTTTTGGCTTCATTCAAATAGCCATTTGTCAATGCTTTTTGTGCTTCAACGATTCTTTGGATACGTGGTTTCAAAGAAATAAATAATTCTTCGTCACCCGTGCGAGCCATCGGGCCACTAATAATCAAGGGTGTACGAGCATCATCGACCAAAACTGAGTCAACCTCATCGACCATTGCGTAGTGGTGTTCACGCTGTACGAGTTCTTCGGGGTCGTTTACCATGTTATCACGGAGGTAATCGAATCCAAATTCGTTGTTTGTTCCGTAACAAATTCCTGCACGATATGCAGCACGACGAGCGGCTGTGTTGGCAGGATATTTATCAATACATTCACAAGTGATGCCGTTAAATTCAAAAATTGGCCCCATCCACTCAGAGTCACGACGAGCCAAATAATCATTTACGGTTACAATATGTACGCCTTTTCCTGCCAAAGCATTCAAAAACGCTGGGAAGGTTGCAACCAAAGTTTTACCTTCTCCCGTTGCCATTTCCGAAATTTTACCTTTGTGAAGTGCCGCACCACCGATAATCTGAACATCATAATGCACCATGTTCCATGTCATCAAATTGCCTGCGGCCATCCATTGGTTTTGCCAAATAGCTTTATCGCCTTCAATCGTGATGTGTGATTTTCTCATGGCCAACTCACGGTCAAGGTGCGAAGCCGTAACAGTAATAGTTGGATTTTCGGTAAAACGACGAGCCGTTTCCTTAATAATCGCAAATGCTTTTGGGAGGACTTCTATCAAAACAACTTCCAGTTCTTTGTTTCGCTCCAATTTCAAATCGTCAATTTTCCTGAAACTGATTTCTTTTTCGTCAACCTGCATATCGGGATTATTGTCGATGCTATTTTTGAGCGAGTTAATTTCGTCATCAATATGCGAAAGTTTTTGAGCAATATAATCTTGAAGTTCTTTTGTATTTGCTCTAAATTCATCGTGCGAAAGGTTCACCAATTTTACGAATTCGTCATTAGTGAGTTTTACGTAGGGTTGTAACTCTTTGTTATCTTTATCAGACTTCGTACCGAAAATCTGGCTGATACCTTTTGTTAAAAAATTAAGCATTTTATATTTCTTGTTCGTTAATTCTCTTCTTTTGTGAGGTTTTACTGTCAACAAATACCCAACCAAAGATTAAATTCTGACAATAAGTCAAGGCTTTTATATCTGATTATCAGAGTATTAGTATTTAAGGTTGCAAATTTAACCTTTTATGGCAGTTTTATAACTATAAATATAAGAGAATATTGTGCCTTCGTCTTCGATCAAACACCAATTTGTCTCAGGTAAGGCACTAATTCGACTTTTCTGTAATCTGTTATATTTTTTTATGCTTTATTTTATGCAAACTTGATTTATTTCCGTTGTCCTAGACTTCGCTCAAGCAACGCGGAGATATCAAACTTGCTTGGTTTGGCAGTGGTTTAAAACCCAACCGATTTCATTTTCAAGCCAGTTGTTTCTTCCAGACCAAAAACAAGATTTAGATTCTGTACAGCTTGACCAGAAGCTCCTTTGGCTAGGTTATCAATAATGCTTGTAATCAATAAGTTATCATCGTGTTTTTCTAAATGAAGAATACACTTATTTGTATTTATGACCTGTTTTAAGTCTATTTCGGTAGCTTGGCTCAAGTGCGTAAATGGGTGCGAAGTATAATAATTTCTATACAATTCTTTTGCTTCTTCAATCGTTCCTGTAAATTTGGTATAAACATTCGCCATGATTCCTCGGCTGAAATTTCCACGATAAGGAATAAAGTTTATAGATTTGCCAAAAGCAGGTTGCAAAGTTTTAATACTTTGATTGATTTCCTTTAAATGCTGATGTGTAAATGCTTTATAGATAGAAATATTATTATTTCTCCAGCTAAAATGCGTGGATGCTGAAAGCGATTGCCCCGCACCTGTGCTACCCGTTACGGCACTTACGTGTACGTCTTCATTCAATAATCCTGCATTGGCCAAAGGCAATAAAGCCAACTCTATGCTCGTGGCAAAACACCCTGGATTAGCTATTTTGGTAGCTGTTTTTATCAAATCACGCTGTAATTCGGGTAATCCATAGACAAATCCATTACTTTGATCGCGGAAATCGGTGCTTAGGTCAATGATTTTTAGGCTTTCGGGAATGTTATTTTCTGCCAAAAACTTTTTCGACTCGTTGTGTCCTGAGCAAAGAAAAATTGCTTGAACTTTATCGAAAGGCATAAGGTCGGTGAAAAGTAAATCGGTATCACCAACTAAATCGCTGTGAGTTGAGTAAACTGGTTTTCCTGCTTGGCTCTTCGAGTTTATGAAAATTATATTTACCTGTGGATGATTGAGCAAAACACGGAGCAATTCGCCTCCTGTATAGCCAGCCCCACCAATGATACCGATGTTTATTTTCATTTATTAATTGCTATATGCAATAAGCCGTAAGCTTTATGCTTTAAAAAAAGTTCTTTTTTGACTACAAAACTAAGGCTTAGTGCATATTGCATAAAGCATATTGCAAAAAAATTTAAACAATCTATCATAAAATTACGCAATCTATCAGATAAAACTCATATTTTTGAGGAAATTTCAAAATTAAACACTAATGACTCTTTTAGAAATTCCTTGGAACGTCAATCCTATTATAGCAAAACTTGGTAGTTTTGAATTACGCTGGTATGGACTTTTGTTTGCATCGGGCTTTTTGTTGGGCTATCAAATCATGCTCAATGTTTTTAGAAAAGAAGGCAAATCAGAAAAAGACCTTGATGCACTTCTTTTCGTGATGATAGTAGCTACTGTACTTGGTGCAAGATTTGGGCACTATTTCTTCTACGAATTCGATGATTTTCTAAAAAACCCTGGGGCATTTCTGCTCGACATGATTACACCTCCCTATCAAGGTTTGGCAAGCCACGGTGCTTTGGTAGGAATCGTAACTGCATTGATTTTTTATGCTCGTAGCCACAAAGATCAACCATTCTTGTGGGTTGCAGACCGAATAGTAATTACGGTATCCTTATCAGGTTTTTTCATTCGTATGGGAAATCTGATGAACCACGAAATTGTGGGAAAAGAGAGCAACTTGCCTTGGGCATTTAGATTTAATCTTTTTAGTATGTCTCCCGACGGAAATCTTGTGATGATACCCGAAGGTTTTGCTCGCCATCCTGCACAGCTATACGAGGCACTTTCCTGCTTAGTCTTATTTGGACTTTTGTATTTTCTTTGGAATAAATACAAGGAACAAACTCCTCGTGGATTATTGCTTGGAATCTTCTTGATTTGGTGCTTTGGTCTGCGATTCTGCTACGAATTCTTGAAAGAGAACCAAGAGGCATTTGAAGACAAAATGACGTTGAATATGGGACAAATTTTGAGTATTCCTGCCGTATTGCTCGGAATTGGTGTTTTGATTTACACTTTCACGAAAGTTAAAAATAAGGAGATTGCTTAAAACTTTTTTAGTAAAATATACAAAAGCGGCTCGAATTTTAAAATTCGAGCCGCTTTTGTTATAATGCTATAATTAATTATTCGTTGCTTTAATAAAGACTGCCTACTATTGAATGAAGAATATTATTATCAATCTTCGGCAAATTCCATTAATTGCCTAACGTTACTTACTACTTCGGTATTCTTTGGTAAATCAAGACCTTGAGCAATTACTTGATAACCAGTTAAAAGAATTTTTATATCAGGAAATGTATCACCCAGTTTGTTGATGTATTGTTGTATATCATCTTGCCCAGGTGTCGATGTAATTACCGTAAACAAACAATCTGGCTTATGATGTTGACAAATAAACTCTAACTCCGAAAAAGGCATACTTTGACCCAAATAAATCACTTTGTTGTTTCTTGCACGTAAAATAAAATTTGCAAACAAAAGTGGCATCTCGTGAAACTCGCCTTCGGGCGTATATAAAATGTATGTCTTAGACTCAGATGTTGGTTTTATGATTTGTCCATCAATCGCAACCACGATTTTTTGTCGAATCAAGTTGGTGATAAAATGTTCTTGTGCGGGACCAATTGACCCTGTTATCCAAAGCGTGCCTATTCTGATTAAAAAAGGATAAATGATATTAATCATCGTATTCTCAAAGCCAAACTGGAGAATATTGGTTGACATGATTTTCTCGAAGCGTTCTTCATCAATGTCAATCATCGCAATCGTGAGGGCGTGAATCTGGTCGGGATAATTAAGCTGTTTATCAGAAATTGTCAAAACTTCTTTTGATAACTGTTCTAAACTCAACTTGGCAATCTCGGAGATTTTGTAGTTGTGGTCTTTGAGTAATGAAATATTCAGAACCAGCTTTAAATCTTTATCATCATAAGTACGAATATTGGTATCAGTTCTTTTGGGATTGATAATGTTGTATCGTTGTTCCCAAATCCGTAAGGTGTGGGCTTTGATACCAGATAATTGTTCTAAATCTTTAATCGAATAATTACTCATTTCTTTACTTTATTGAAAAGTTAGTTTAGCTCCACATTCAAGTTTCTGCACGAAGTTATCCCAGATTTGAGAGATAAAATGCACTTTCGCCCTTTTCAGATATAATATCAATGTATTAAAATAACAGATTAGGGGTGTTTATGTTTTAGAAAAAGCAGTTTTTTTTCTGAATTATCATTAATATCTCATTTTCAGACAATTACAAACAAAAAACTTATTGTTTTTTATAAAAAAAGCCAGTCTTGAAAATTCAAAACTGGCTTCTAAATATTTGCTCAAAATATAATTATTCTCTCAAGAAAGGATATTCTGCATCCATATAAACATCTTGAAAAGCGGCTTCCGGCTCAGGATATGGCGATTCTTCTGCAAATTTTACTGAAGCCTCTACCACTTCTTTTACTTTAGCGTCAATTACATCAAGATCCGCTTCTGTTGCGATACCGTTAGTCAGGATACGATCACGAACCATTTCGAGTGGGTCACGACTTTTCCATTGCTCAACTTCTTCTTTTGTACGGTATTTTTGTGGGTCAGACATTGAGTGTCCACGGAATCGGTATGTTTTAAACTCCAAGAAAGTTGGACCTTCTCCTGCTCTTGCACGGTCAGCTGCACGTTTTACTGCTTCATGTACCATTTCAACATCCATTGCATCGATTGGCTCAGATGGCATATCATAAGCCTCACCGATTGTGTAAAGCTCACGAACATTTGAAGTACGCTCAACCGATGTACCCATTGCATAACCATTGTTTTCTACCACAAAGATTACTGGCAATTTCCATGTCATGGCCATATTGAATGCTTCGTGTAATGCACCTTGACGCACCGCACCATCACCAAAATAGCACATACACAGGTTTTTAGTTCCTTTATATTTTTCAGCAAAAGCAATACCAGCACCCAAAGGAATTTGAGCACCAACGATTCCGTGTCCACCGATAAAATTAACTTCTTTGTCAAAAATGTGCATCGAACCACCTTTTCCTTTGGTTGTTCCTGTCACTTTTCCGAAAAGTTCAGCCATGATTCTGTTTGGGTCAGTGCCAAGTGCCAACGGATGTCCGTGGTCACGGTAAGCAGTAATCCATTTATCGTCTTTTGTTAATGCTGAAACCGCTCCCGAAGAACAAGCTTCTTGTCCGATATATAAGTGACAAAATCCACGAATTTTTTGCTGCCCATATAATTGCCCTGCTTTTTCCTCAAATTTTCTCTGAAGGTACATAGATTCGTACCAATACATATAAGTTTCTTTACTGTATTTAACCTTTGGGGCTTTTTCTTTAGTAGATGCCATTTTGACTTCTTGAATCTTTTATGGTGAATGTAAATCTCTTAGAATTAGTGCAAATTTAGGAATAAAAACATTAGACTCAAAGAGTTCTGAGTTCTGAATTCTGAATGTTTTATTCATAATTTGTTAATCATAAACAACTTATACTTTGTAAAAGCTCTTTTATGTAAAATTTTAATGAGCAAAAATCCCGTTGGGATTAGATATTGGTAGTTTAGTAAATATTTAATCCTGCACAGCATGCCGTAGGTATGCAACCCAAAATATGCATACAAAAAAGCCTATCTGCTTTTCAACAAATAGGCTTTTTATGGTACGTTTTATCAAAACTACACTTTGATTTCAACATCAACACCACTTGGAAGCTCCAATTTCATCAAGGCATCTACTGTTTTCGGGCTTGCCGAGTAGATGTCAATAAGACGCTTGTAAGTACACAATTGGAATTGTTCACGTGCTTTTTTGTTAACGTGAGGTGATTTCAAAACTGTGAAGATTTCTTTACGAGTTGGCAACGGAATTGGACCGCTAACAACTGCACCTGTAGATTTTACAGCTTTCACAATTCTTTCAGCCGATTTGTCCACTAAATTATGGTCAAATGACTTCAATTTGATTCTGATTTTTTGTGACATTGGTTCAAATTTTTTAGAGTGTAAAAAAACCTCGCCGAAAGAACCATTCGCTTCGACAAAGCAACTTGATACCTTTTAGTATCGGGGTGCAAAATTAAATAAAATAATTATTATTTGCAATTTTGATTTTTAATGACACACTTCGGTTGATAATCCCTCTGCCTCAAAGAATGATTTCAATAGCTTATCTGCCGTGAAAAAAACATCTGAATGGTGTGATAATGAAATTGCAGTCGAAAATTGAATACGATATAAAGTTCTTAGTCCTTGCCTTCCATATTTTGTGGTCAAACCTCTTCCTGTTTCAATAACAATACTATCTGTTGCAATAAAGGTGTATTTTTCAAAATCAGTTTCAAACAATTCTAATGTTGTTTTTGCTTCTAATTCAGTAATTACTTTTGTGCGTACTTTTTTCCAAATTTTAGAGGCAAACTCTATTTTTGCTATTTCTGAAAGAAAAATAGTTGTAATTTTTTGACTTGTAAATAAGTTTTCAAGTTCCTCTGTACCTGTTTCTCTTGTGATACAGTTTTACTAAAGAAGATGTATCTAAAAATATTTTCATAATTCAGACCTTCTTTCTTCAATAATTGAGTTACTAAATGAACCTTTAGAATTTTCTAAATTTTTTTGGCTTTTTGAAAATGAAAAATCAGACAATGAAAATCCTTTTTCCGTTGGTGTTTCTACTTCCTCCAGAAATGTAACAATAACTTTTACAGGATTTTTCGTTGAATATTCTTTGTCTAATTTTACATAACCATTTAGATATGTACCAACAATTGCAACCATATTCTTATTAGTTAATTTTACATTAAAGTTACTCTAAATTGCAAAAAACAAACCATTTTATCCAAAAATGTTTACAAAACCGAGTTTTCTGGCTTTCCTCCCAACTTGTACGGGTAATCGGTTGTATAGTGAAGCCCACGACTCTCTTTGCGTTTCATAGCACATTTGATTACCAACTCGGCACATTGAACCAAATTTCTCAATTCACATAGTTTCATCGAAAGTTTTGTTTTCTTGTAGAATTCTTCGGTTTCTTGTTTTATCAAATTCAAACGTCGCATGGCACGCTCCAAACGAAAATCTGAGCGAACAATTCCGACATAATCGGCCATCATTCTTTGTAATTCTCGGAGGTTGTGGGTTACCAAAATTTCTTCGTTCGATTGTTCTGTTCCGAATTCATTCCAATCTGGCACATTCTCTTGAAAAGTCAAGGTGTCAAAATCTTCGAGAGCTTCATGGGCAATTCGATGTCCAAAAACGGCTGCTTCGAGCAATGAATTGGAAGCCAAACGATTTGCTCCGTGCAAGCCGGTTGACGAGCATTCGCCACAAGCAAATAAACGATTAATTGTTGAATGCCCCATTTCATCAACCAAAATTCCGCCGCACAAATAATGGGCAGCAGGTACAACTGGAATCTGGTCTTTGGTAATATCAAGTCCGATACTCAGACATTTTTCGTAAATATTAGGGAAATGTTGAAGTATCAATTCTTTTGGTTTGAATGAAATATCAAGATAAACGTGGTCTTCGCCAGTTTTTTTCATTTCGGCATCTATTGATCGAGCAACGATATCACGAGGAGCAAGTGAGCCTCGTGGGTCGTAGCCGTGCATAAATTCTTCGCCTTTTTTGTTTTTCAAAACTCCACCTTCGCCACGAACGGCTTCGGTAATCAAAAAACTTGGATATTCGCCAGGGTTGTAAAGAGAAGTTGGGTGAAACTGAATCATCTCCATATCACGTACACGACCTTTGGCACGATAAACCATTGCGATGCCATCGCCCGTGGCAATGACAGGATTGGTTGTTGCCGAATAAATATGTCCCGCTCCGCCCGATGCCATCACAGTCGTTTTGGATAAAATCGTTTCGACTTCGCCCGAATACAAGTTTAATGCATAAACCCCGTAACAAGTTACGTCATTAGTTTCACGGTTTACTTCGACGCCCAAATGGTGCTGCGTGATTAGCTCAACCGCATAATAATGCGTTAGGATTTCAATATTTGGGTTTTTGCTAACTTCTTCGAGTAATGCACGTTCGATTTCTTTGCCTGTGATATCTTTATAGTGCAAAATTCGCTTTTCAGAATGCCCGCCCTCACGAGTGAGGTCATATTCGCCATCATGTTTATCGAAATTTGTGCCATATTCTATTAGTTCTTGAATACGGTCGGGGCCTTCTTTCACTACAATCTCTACGATTTTTCGGTCGCAAAGGCCATCGCCAGCGATTAGAGTATCGCTAATGTGTTTTTCAAAAGAATCGGTATCTGGGTCGAAAACTGCCGCAATTCCACCTTGAGCATATTTGGTGTTGGTTTCATCGGCATTTACTTTTGTCAAAACCAAAACTTTACCTTTTGCCGAGGCTTTCAATGCGAAACTCAAACCCGCAATGCCAGAACCAATAACTAAAAAATCTACTTTTGTCATTTTCAATGAGTGAATGAACCTACTCTTATTTTTTGGTTCAAAATTAATGGGGAATTTATTTTTAATATCTCATTTTTACACAATCGAATATAGTATTACCTAACTTCTCTATAAAATTGACAGAATCCTTTACATCAATATCAGAAATGTTATTCTTTGAACTATCTTGAATATTTAAGTCAGCTTCATGAACGATTTGATTTCTACGAGTTACTAAAGTCTCTAATTGTGTTTTGACATCTCTTTCGTTGATTTGCATCAATATTGATATTTTTTGCCATTTATTCTCTTCTTTCCAAATAAGGCTTAGACCATCTCCAATATTTGTTGGTGTTTGATAAGATACAGACTTATGTTTTAAAACAATCTCTCGTTCAAACCAAAATTCAGGAAGTTCATCTGGTAGAGGTGGACGACCTGGATTTAAACTTCTCTCAGTAGTAGTTTCTCTTATTTTTTCAAGTGTTTTAGCGGAAAGTGTAAAACCTTCATATTTACTTGTTCTAACTCTCTGTCCATTAAAAACTTCAATCATACCTATTCTAATCAATTCATGAATAAGTTTATCCAAAGCACTTATTGAATAGACAATTTCGGCTCTCAATAAATCAGATAAGTCATTAGATAGTTTTTGGTTATTTTTGAGAAAATCGTACAAGCTATCCAATTCTCGAACATAATCAATATTACGCAAAAACTGGCTCTTGGCTATTTGCATGGTTTCCAATAGTAATTATTTGTCGTGCGATTTTTTCAAACAACTGATAAAACTCTACTCTTTTACTTTGTAATTGTTCCAAAATAGGGCCTGTTTCTTGTATCTGTTCATCGGATATAACAAATACGGGTACCCCTGCATTATTTGCTTTCTGTAAGATACTTTGAAAATTCGGAATTTCAGCAATGCAAAAGTCATCCATAATTTCAGCCTCTTCATAGGCAGATTGTTCAAAAACCATATTTGATTTCACTAATGTTGGCAAAAGTATATCTTTTATCATCTGTTTAATCTGTTTAATATTATCTTTGTAAGGCCCTGCTGCTTTACCATTTCTAATATTGAATCCTTGTATGATTTCTCCTATAAATTTAGGACGGCTATTTGACAAAGGATATGATGAGTCACTAAACAATGACCTCATTTTGTCCGCCCAATCTACCCAACGAGGCAAGATATTTGAAAGGGTTTGGACTGCCATTATTGAAAATGGGTCAGGATTTGTAGGTATAACAAAAGCATCACTTAGAATAAAGAAGTTTTGATTAATTGCACTTAGACCTGGATTTAAATCAATCAAAACGTAATCTATATTATACTTTTCAGAGGTTTGGTTTATAAGTTCATTAAAAGCTCCTGGAAGATTCATAAGGGCTGTGATCGCATTATTAGAGTTCTGAGCAAAACTTAACGAGGCATCATATTCGCTTAAGTTAGCGTGTCCTGCCAACAGAAAAAGATTTGGATTCTGACTTGGAGAGAAGCATGTTACTGCTTCAATTGGCTTGGGTTTACCCTCAAAAGCAACCTTAACCCCATCTTTTATATTCTGAAACTTTGTTGAATCTTCGGTGTAGTAATCATCAAAACTATCTCCTAAAATTAAGCTCGAAAGATTACATTGTGGGTCAGCATCAACTAACAGTACTTTTTTGTCAAGCATTGCTAACATCCAGCCCAAGTTATAAGTTGTAGTTGTTTTGCTAACTCCTCCTTTATGATTGAAAAAAACTATTTTAACAGCCATGATAAATAAGCGTTTAGATGATGTCAATTATAATTCAAATATACAGCTAAATGTTTATGAGGTATTCAAAGAAAGTAATTTCTTAAAATAGATGAATATTTCCCTATTTATTCAAATACAAAACCTACTTCTCCCAATCAAACGAACGCTTGATTGCTTTCTTCCAACCCAAATAAAGCTTTTTACGTTCGGTGGCTTTCATTTTTGGTTTCCAAGTTTTGTCTTTGCCCCAGTTTTGTAGCAAATCGTCTAAATTTGCCCAAAAACCAACTGCCAAACCTGCGGCATAGGCAGCACCTAGTGCGGTAGTTTCAATCATTTTCGGGCGAATAACTGGCACTTTGAGCATATCTGACTGAAATTGCATCAATAATTCATTCACAACCATTCCGCCATCAACTCTAAGTGATGTAACCTCGATTCCCGAATCTTTTTCCATTGCTTCCAATACATCCCTTGTTTGGTAAGCCGTTGCTTCCAAAACTGCACGAGCGATGTGTCCTTTGTTTACGTAGCGAGTCAAGCCCGCAATTACACCACGAGCCGATGATTTCCAATAGGGTGCATAAAGTCCCGAAAATGCTGGAACAAAATATGCTCCACCGTTGTCTTCAACAGTTTGTGCCAAAGCTTCAACATCAGCACTTTTTTCTATCATTCCCATATTGTCACGAAGCCATTGAACCAATGCTCCCGAAATTGCTACCGAGCCTTCGAGTGCATAATGAACTGGCTGATTTTCAAACTGATAGGCAACCGTTGTAAGCAAACCCGCTTTCGACGGAACGATTTCTGTACCTGTATTCATCAACATAAAACAACCTGTTCCATAGGTGTTTTTTGCTTCGCCTGGTTGGTAACAAGTTTGTCCGACGAGGGCGGCTTGTTGGTCGCCCAAGATTCCTGCCAATGGCACGCCTTGCATTGTTTCTGATTGGATATGCCCATAAACTTTGCTACTTGGCTCTATTTTGGGCAACATTTTTAACGGAATATTCATTATTTGAGCCAATTCTGCATCCCATTGAACGGTTTCGAGGTTCATCAATTGCGTGCGACTGGCGTTGGTAACATCAGTAATGTGCAAGCCACCTTTTGTGGCACCCGTTAAATGCCACATCAGAAACGTGTCCATATTTCCGAAAATTGCTTCACCTTTTTCAGCATCTTCACGCACACCTGCTACGTTATCCAAAATCCATTTGATTTTCAAACCGCTGAAATAGGTGGCCAAAGGCAAGCCTGTTCGGTCTTGAAAAAATTGTGAACCATGACTTTTCGTGAGAGAGTTCACCGTTTCGCCAACACGAGTATCTTGCCAAACAATGGCGTTGTAGTAGGCTTTTCCTGTGGTTTTATTCCAAACAACGGCTGTTTCTCGCTGGTTCGTTATACCGCAAGCGGCAATATCTTCGAGTTTTATATTTTTGTCGATACGAGCCAAAGCGATTACCTCGAGCGTGTTTTTCCAGATTTCTTCTGAGTTATGCTCAACCCAACCTGGTTTTGGGTAAATCTGCCCGTGTTCTTTTTGAGCAAGCGAAACTATTTGCCCTTTTTTATCAAAAATAATGCAACGAGTGCTGGTTGTACCTTGGTCGATAGATGCTACGTATTTCATAGAATGGTTTTATTGAATAGGTATTTTTATAAGGTTGAATTTGATGGTCAAATATAGGAATAAAC
>CAMAQF010000089.1 GCA_945860265.1 Emticicia agri
ACTACTTATAACGTTTTTTATTGGACTTATAACTATCCTAAAAGGTTATTTTTCTTACCATTTTGGTCTTATTTTAGAACTTAAGTAGCCCAAGGTCAATAATCAACAAGTCCATAGTGAGATAATAAGCTTATAGACCGCTATTTAGCTGATTGTAAATTTGTGGATTAATAATATTGTATTACTCAACTAAAATTTACATAATAAAATTGAAGTTTTTTTTATTTTATTAGTAAAATTTCGCTTGAAATTCAATTAAAGCAATTTAAGAAATAGAGCCTAAAGAGCAAAAATTTGGCGAACAGTATAATAAACTTTACTTTGTCTGTCTTTACTCATACTCTTTACCATTAGAATTTTATTTTTCGATATTGGTAAATTATTAGCCTTTTAAATAGCTTTAGTTTTTTGCTCATTGTGAAACTTAAATAGTTCAAGTGCCAAAATCCCGACAAAAGTCTCAAAAAACCTCCTTGTTTCTTTGAATTTTGATTTTTTTTTCGTTCTCACCAAAAATCCTTTTTGTAAAACTCCACTTTCATAGCTGAATTTGCATAGGTATAACATTATGTGTGATACGCTAATTTTGACGCACGGTCTATTGTAATATTTGTTTGAAAATATCTTCGATACGACGGATAAACTTTACAGGTTTGCCTTTACGTTGGGAAGCCGTTTTATTTTTTTTATTCAATTCCAAGTTAAACTGATTTAGTTGATTGTATCTGAAATTTTTCTTCAAATAAATTAGGTATGTCATAATTGATGCTTGTAGAAGTATTTGTCTACTTTAAACAGTGTAGGGATAATCTGCTTTCTGTTCGGATTTTTGGCCATTGCTACAATCTCAGAAACGCATAATAGAGACTTAGATTTTTTAGAGGAGTAAATGTTTGGAAATAGTAATGGTTAAGGATACAACAATAAATTACCAGAAGGCTCTTTTGGGGATTTTTTATTAAAATAGTAAACCCTACTCATATTTTTGATAATATTTCACCAATTAATAATAATATTTTAACAAAAATTGTCTAAAAATTATACTACTTTTGCATTGAATAATACCAAATATAAAATCAAAGGCATTGCACATCAATCGTGAATATATTAAATCGGTCAGAAATTTGACTAAAGAGCAAGAACAAGCACTTTGGAAGGATATGATTTCGGGTAATAAAAAATCTTTTGAAAATTTGTACAAACAATATTTTCAATCATTAATTAGCTATGGTTTTCGAATTACACAAAATGAAAACCTCATCGAAGATGCTATTCAAGAGGTTTTTATAAGTCTTTGGAACAATAGAACGCACCTTTCCGAAGTTAATGAAGTCAAATTTTATCTATTTCGCTCACTTAAAAATAGAATCGTTCGTCAACTAGAAAGAGATATTTTTGACAAATCAGAGGACATTGATACCTATTTAGACTTCTTAATAAGTATATCTGAGGAACAAAAAAAGATTGATTCAGAACAATCTGATGCTGAAATACTTACCCTACAAAGAGCAATCGCCCATCTTCCAATACGCCAACAGGAAGCAATCAACCTAAAATATTACCACGATTTTACGATAGATGAGATAGCCAAACTCATGGATGTAAACAAACAATCCGTTAGTAATTTATTATTTCGTTCTTATGCTACGCTTCGTACTATTCTTAAAAGTTGGACAATCCCAATATTTTTTTTTAAAATATTTTGTATTCAGAGAGTAATTTAATGAAAAACTCGTATCTGTATTGTTGAAAGCCATTAAAATAGCTTTTTTCAAAGATGGAATATGAGATTTTTAAGGTACAAGATTTTATTAAAGATGATGACTTTATCCGTTGGGTAAAGTATGGAGAAAATGATGCTTTTTTTCAAGATTTTATATTGGACAACCCTGATAAGCAAGCTATTATTGGTAAAGCCTCCGACTTTATTAAAAAAGTTGCTGAGGCAGAAAAACTTCACCAATCTACTATTAATCAATCAAAAGTATGGACGTTAATAAGCGACAATATTGATACTGATTCTGAATCACCGAAGCCTAGTTTATTATCAAAATTGTATGCCACAAAATGGGCAAAACTTAGTTGGGCGGCGGCGGCCTGTTTTGTGATTGGAATTGGCCTTAAAGGATTTTTATCAAACAATAATCCTAAAAAAATAAGTTACTCCGAATTGGTAGCTACGGCAGAAAAACAAATCAGATTAATTGAAAAAACAAATAAATTTAACACTCCACTTTCTATAAAACTTGAAGATGGGAGTGTAATCACATTGGCAAAGAATGCCAAATTGAGCTATCCTAAGCACTTTGAACCTAATAAAAGGCAAGTTTTTTTGAGTGGTGAAGCTTTTTTTGAAATTACTAAAAATCCTCAAAAACCTTTCTATGTTTATTCCAATGAAGTAATTACAAAAGTTTTGGGGACAAGTTTTACGATTAAAGCATTCGAAGATTCTCCCGAAGTAATAGTGAGTGTAAAAACTGGAAAAGTCTCTGTTTTTCATCAAAACAAAATCGCTTTCGCAGATCCTGAAGAGAAAGCTTTAATAATTACACCCAATCAACAAATTGTATTCGCTAGAAAGGAAGAATCGCTCACCAAATCTTTGGTTGAAAGACCTATCCTGATTAAAGATTTAAGCCAGTTGCCCGAACAAAATTTTGAAGACAAACCTGTTTCAGAGGTGTTGAAAGCCATTGAGCAAGCCTATGGTATACATATTATTTATGATACCGAGCAACTATCACATTGCATCATTACAACTACACTCGCCAACGAATCATTATATAGCAAACTCGACATTATGTGTAAAACAATTGGTGCAAGCTACAAAATAGTTGATGCCCAAATAGTGATTCAGTCGATGGGCTGCAATTAATCAAATAAATCAGTTAAAGTTTACCATTTTCAACCTTAACCACCCCAATAATAGATGAATTCAATGATTACCTAAACAAAAAAATCGAGGGAAAATGCGTCAACATTTATCCCCCGATACTTCCAGCCTATACTTAGGAGAGATAGGCGTGAATTTTCATTTTTCTTTCAAAAAACATTTAAAACTATGACAAAAAATAGTACTAAACAAAATTTTCTATTGTTTATGAAAATCAACCTCATACAATTGATTATGGCAGTCGTTTTTGCGGCAAATGCTTTTGCAATACCTGCAAAAGCACAGGATATGCTACAAAAAAAGGTGAGTATCTCTCTCCAGAAAGGGAGTATTAAAACTTTGTTGAAATCAATAGAAAAGCAGACAAACGTGTTGTTTTCATACAAAAAAGATTTGATTGCGAATGATGAGCCATTAACCTTGGAAATAAAAAACGAGAAGGTGGAAGATGTACTTAAAAAAGTGCTAACGCCAAGGAATATTTCATTTGAAACTGTGGGAGAAAGACAAATTATTTTGATTCGTTCAAAGTATTTGGGGCTAGACCTAAAAGAAAATGGCTCTAATCAAATAAGTATGACTTTGCCTACCATTGAAAACAATGTAAATAACGACATCACCATTAAAGGTACCGTAAGCGACGAAAAAGGCGAAAAACTTCCAGGTGTAAGCGTAACCCTTAAAGGCACAAGTCGTGGAGGCACTACAAACGTCGATGGCGAATATTCGATAGCAGTAACTGACAGTAAATCCATTTTGGTTTTTAGTTTTGTTGGGTTTCAAGCACAAGAAATAACTGTTGGAAATCAAACAAAAATTAATGTTTCGCTCAAAATTGATAGTAAAGCACTTGATGAAGTAGTAGTAGTAGGATATGGTGTGCAGAAAAAGAAAGACCTTACGGGGGCAGTGTCGTCTATTGGTAGTGAAATGTTTAAAGAACGCAAAGAAACCCAAGTAGCACAGGCACTCCAAGGAGCAATGTCAGGCGTTACTGTAACTCGTAGTGGGGCAAACGGTTCTATGGGTAGTGCCACTATCAGAATTCGAGGTGTAACCACTATCGGAGATTCTAATCCTTTGGTGATTGTAGATGGTGTTCCTGTGGCTGATGTTAATCAAGTTAACCCAAATGATATAGAAAATTTGTCAGTCTTAAAAGATGCTGCATCGGCATCTATATATGGCTCTCGTGCTGCTTCTGGTGTTATCTTAATAACTACCAAAAGGGCTAAGGCCGACCAAGCTTCTATACAATATAACTACGAAAATGGCTTTGACAAGCCTACTCAACTGCCTGACTATATGAGGGCATCAAGATACATGGAATTAGTCAATGAACTTCGCTGGAATGATGCAGGAAATGGAGCAAACAAATTTCCAACGTTTAGCCAAGATTTATTAAATAACTATGGCCAAAAACATCAGACCGACCCCAACAAATTCCCTGATACTGATTGGATGGCTTTATCCCTCAACAAGATGGCACGACGTGAGGCACACAGTATTAGTATAATAGGAGGTTCAAAGTTTGTAAAATCTAATGCTTCGATTCGTTATGAAAAACTGGGTGGTTTCTATGAAAACAAAGATTATGGACGTATATTTTTACGCTCAAATAACGACTTTACTATCAATAAATTTATTGGTGGAACTGTGGACTTTAATTTCAAAAGAACAAATACCACCGACCCAACTGCTAATGATCCATTAGGTAGGATAAGAATTTCATCACCTATTTATCCAGCACTATGGGCCGATGGAAGAATAGCCGACGGAAAAGCAGGCGAAAATGTTTATGCCAAAATTAAATATGGTGGAACAAACAGCAATAATTTTAATCAAGTAGGGGGACGAATTGCATTGGATTTGAAACCCATAGATGGCTTAAAACTTTCGGCAATTCTTGCTCCTATTTTTGATTTTAATAATCAAAAAAGATTCAATAAACAAGTAGATGCTTATTCTGCCGATAATCCAAATCAATTGGCTGCAACTTTAATCAGTGGTGGGCTTACGACGCGATTAGATGAAAATCGGACGACAAACTATAGTATTACGACTCAATTTTTAGGAAATTATTTAAAAACGATTGGGAAAAGTGATTTTACAGCATTAGTCGGATATGAAAACTATTACTACAAAGGTGAGTCTATGGGTGCATCGAGAGACCAATATCTTTTTGATACCTATCCTTTCTTAAACCAAGGTCCCGCCGCTTTGAGAGATAATTTTGGTACTGCCTTCGAAACAGCCTATCGTTCACAATTTGGTCGTATTACATATAGCTATAATAATAAATATCTACTACAAGCCAATGTACGACGTGATGGCTCATCGAGGTTCAATAAAGATTATCGATGGGGTGTATTTCCTTCGATCTCGGCAGGTTGGGTAGTATCTGAAGAGGGTTTCATGCAAAAACAGAACCTAATTTCATTCTTGAAATTACGTGCCTCGTGGGGAACATTGGGTAACGAGAGAATAGGAAACTATCCATCTTTTGGTATTATAAGTTTTGGAAATGCCTTGTTTTATCAAAACAATGTAGCTGTTGCTCAGCAAACGGCCGCTCAGATTCAGTATGCAATAAAAGATATTTCTTGGGAAAAGACAGCTTCTACTGATTTGGGAGTTGATGCTTATTTCTTTAAAAATAAGCTAAGGTTTACAGGCGATGTTTATTATAAACAAACCAAAGATATGCTGCTTGCATTACAGATTCCAATTTTTGTGGGTTTTGAAAACCCTAATCAAAATACAGGAATTATGGAAACTAAGGGTATAGATTTAGATTTGGGTTGGACAGATAATATTGGTAAACTTAAATATTCAGTTTCTGCCAATTTATCACAGTTTAAATCAATAATGGGCGATTTGGGTGGTACAGAATTTCTTGGTAGTAAAATTAAGAAAAAAGGTAGCCAATTTGACGAGTGGTATGGGTATAAATCAGAAGGTATTTATCAAACACAAGAAGACTTAGTTAATTCGCCTAAATTAAGTAACACGGTTAAAGTTGGCGATCTAAAATATACTGATATTAGTGGCCCAAATGGTGTTCCCGATGGTAAAATATCTCCAGAGTATGATCGTGTGCTATTAGGAGGTTCTTTACCACAATGGATGTATGGTGGTAATTTACGCTTAGAATATGGCAATTTTGATTTTGGTATAACCTTTCAGGGGATAGGTTATCAGCAAGTTTCAAACCTTGATTATACAGACTATAATGCTGAAAACTGGGGTGTGTTCCCTGTTTATTTAGATGGTAATACTTGGAGTTTAAACAATACTCCAGACCAAAATCTTGCTGCTAAATATCCTCGATATACTGAAACAAATAAAGGCTTTAACCGTACGCAATCTGACTTTTGGTTATTCAATGGAGGGTATTTTCGTCTAAAAAACATCGCATTGGGTTATACAATTCCGAAAAACATTTCAAGTAAAATCATGTCTAATAACATACGATTTTATGTAAATGCTTCTGATGTTTTTACGGTTAACAAATACCCTAAAGGCTGGGATCCAGAGGGGTTTGGTATTGTTACCACTGTGATTGGTGGATTTAATATCAGTTTTTAAAATGAGGTGTTAAGAAATCTCTTTCTAAAATTTATTCATTCATTTGCTTAAATATAAATAAAATGAAATCAAAAATATTAACAGCAGTTTTGAGCATACTTTTATTTGCTTCTTGCCAAAACTCCTTAGACTTGTACCCTTTGGCAGAACCTTCTGCTGAAAAGTGGTACTCAAATGAAACAGAAATCCAATTGGCACTCAATGACTTATACCGCATAGATTGGTGGCAATGGGACGAGGACTTAAGTAATAATTATCTTTCAGATGATGGTTATTATCGTCAGTCTCTTACTCCTGTTAAATCAGGTACAATAACAAGCCAATGGGATTTTTCAACAACTCTTTGGAGAAATTCTTATAAAGCTATTGCACGAGCAAATAGAGCAATTGTAGCTTTAAATAGCGATGTAACTAAGGCAAAAGTAGCACAATCAAAATTAGATATTTACATCGCAGAAGCTCGCTTTCATCGTGCAGCCCAGTATGCCAAATTAGTAAATCATTTTGGAGATGTTGTGTATACTGACCAAGTAGTTTCTATCGAAGAAGCATACTCAATCGGAAGAACAAATAAAAAAACAGTTACTACCAAAATTTACGAAGACTTTGATTTTGCCATAAAAAACTTACCAACGTCTTATGCTACTACTGCTGTAAAAAGAGCTACTAAAGGTGCCGCTATGGGACTGAAAGCTCGATTTGCTCTCTATGAAGGTGATTTCAAGGTAGCTGCCGAAGCGGCTAAAGCCTGTATGGACTTGAATGCATTTACTTTACATCCTGATTATTCGAATTTATTTCTTCAAAGCACGAAAAATTCAAAGGAGGTAATTTTCTCCATTCCTCGTTCATTAGAATTAAAACAAACAGTAGGCCCTATTTCTGATATTATCACCAGAAATGCAGGTGGATTTGGAGCTCAAAATCCCACTTGGGATTTATTTTGTTCTTATTTATGCACCGATGGTAAAACAATTGATAAGTCCTCTCTGTATGACCCAAGAAATCCTTTTACAAATAGAGACCCAAGATGCTCCGCAACAATTGTTGAGTTTGGTACGCCTCACCTTGGTTTTATATACGACCCAAACCCTACCGCTTTGCAAGTAACTCGCTTAAGCAGCAATACCAAGGTAACAAATAATGACAACCGAGCTAATGCTCAATTTGCTTCTTTTAATGGTTTAGTTTGGAAAAAAAGAGTAGATGATTCTTGGTTGCTGAATGGTAGATTAATAGAAACAGAGCATTTTATCATTCGCTATGCTGATATTTTATTAATGTATGCTGAAGCCAAAACCGAACTCAATGAGATAGATGATAGTGTATTAGCGGCTGTTAACGCCGTTAGAGCAAGGGCATATAAAGTAGCGGTTACAGCAACGACCTATCCTGCAATTAAAACGAAAGTCCAAACTGAACTTCGCCGTGAAATTCGTATGGAACGTAGAATGGAATTGGCATCTGAGGGACTACGATACATGGACATCATTCGCTGGAAAATTGCAGGTAAAGTACTTAATCGCCCAATTTATGGAATACTCGACCCAGCTGATTTGAAGTCAAAAATAGTAGATAAAAACCTCTGGTTTTTCGCTGGAACTCCTACAATTGACCAAGACGGTACCCCCGACTTTGCAGCAATGGCAGCTACAGGACTGATTAAAAATTTGGTATTGACGACTTGGAACGACCGCCAATATTTATGGCCTATCCCAACCTCTGAGATTCAAATCAATACCAATATGAAACAAAACGAGGGTTACTAAAGACTAATCCCCCACAGGAGAAAGAAATCCAAAAAACTTGAATGCGGATATTGAATTTCTGTGGGGGAAACTATAAATTCTGATGCCCAAACCAAATAACATTGAAATTCATAAAATGAAAATAAATAAAATCAAACTTCTTTTGATTGGGTTAGTAATTTGCCTGTTTATTGGAAATACACACGCCCAAAAAAAGCCTTCTTATCCTCAATTTAGCGGCATTTATCCTCATTTGGCTAATTATAACAATGAAGGTGAATGTGGTACTGGTGCGGTAGTACCATGGGCAGACCGATTATGGGTCGTAACCTACGGCCCACATTTGCCATTAGGTTCTTCAGATAAACTATATGAAATTTCATCAGATTTAAACAGAATAGTAAGACCCGAAAGTATTGGGGGAACACCTGCCAATAGAATGATTCATAAAGAGAGCAATCAGTTGTTTATAGGGCCTTATGCTATTGATGCAAACCGTATCGTTCGTACCATTCCATATACCCAAGCACCTGGCCGTTATACAGGTTTAGCTCGTGATTTGTCTGACCCTAAAAACAAGCTTTTAATTGCCACCATGGAAGAAGGTTTTTACAAATTAGATGTTAAAAATCTCGAAACCCAAATGCTTTATCAAGATGGCAACGTTAAAGAAAAAAAGCATGACGATACTCAGAATAACTTTAATGGAACACTCCTTCCTGGTGCACACGGCAAAGGCGTGTATTCAGGTCAGGGAGTAATGGTGTATTCCAATAATGGCGAATCAGGCTCTTTGGCACTAAAACAGTTTGATATAGAATCAGGTGTTTTAGCCGAATGGAATGGTAAAGATTGGAAAGTAGTACGTCGTAATCAATTTGTGGAAGTAACAGGTCCAGGAGGAATTTATGGTAATAACAATCCTGCAACCGACCCAATCTGGGCAACAGGCTGGGACCATAAATCAGTTTTGCTGGGTGTCCGAGACAATGGCAAATGGTCGTTCTTTCGCCTGCCAAAAGCTAGCCACAGCTACGATGGTGCTCACGGTTGGAATACAGAATGGCCTCGAATTCGTGACATTGGTACTACCGAAAAACCTGATTATCTCATGACCATGCACGGGCTTTTTTGGCGTTTTCCGCAAACATTTACATCAAAAAATACTTCTGGTATTCGCCCACGTTCGGCTTATCTTAAAGTGATTGGCGACTTCACCCGATGGAATAATGGTTTAGTTTTTGGTTGTGATGATTCCGCACAAAAAGAGTTTTTAAACAAACGCCATACCAAAGGAAACATCGAAGGGCCAGGACAATCCAATTCAAACCTTTGGTTTACTTCACTTACTACACCTGACAATTTAGGGCCTAATACAGCTCAAGGGGCTGTTTGGCTTTCTGAAAAAATTGAGGCAAATGCTTTTTCCGAACCATTTCTATTTGCAGGTTGGCAACAACGGATGGCTTGGGTAGTAAATGATGGAGGTCAAAAGGTTAAATTCAGCTTTGAAACCGACGTTGATGGCAAAGGAAATTGGAAAACCTTAAGGTCAGTAGAAGTGGGTGCAGGTCAATCAGTTGGACTTACTTTCGCATCAAGTGATAAGGGAGAGTGGATTCGTGTAAAAAGCAATCAAGCCACTAAAGCAACCGTTAATTTTAATTATAGTGATGTTGCTCATTTTCAGGTAATCAAAGATAAACAATTCGATGGTTTAGCCTCTGTCGATGCTTCCACTTATTCTGGTGGACTTCTTTATGGCTTGGGCAATAACCGTAGAAAGTTAGGAGTCTTGGCTGGTCAATTTAGTAATGAAAATTATACAGAAAATGGCTTCTACGAATTAGATAGTGCAATGCACTTGACAAAAAAAGAAGACCCAAAAATGACTCAGTTCATTCGTGAAAAATTTGCAATTCCTCGGGAGGTGATTACGGTTGATGCTGCCTCGGTGCTTATTGTTGATGACAATGGTAGAAGATGGAGACTTCCTAAAGGGAATCAGGCATTTACGGCCAAAACTCAACAAGCCGCTTTAAGAATTTGTCGTGAAGTAGCCACAGAGCGGGACTTGCTTAATGCACATGGTACATTTTATGAATTACCAGCCGAAAATGCCGATGGATTTGCTAAAATCAAACCTGTGGCTTCCCATTCACTTAGTATTCATGATTATGCATCTTATCGTGGCTTATTGGTAATGACAGGGCTTGATAATCAAATTTCTAAAAATGAACACATCATCACTTCTGATGATGGCAAAGCAAAAATATGGGCAGGAACTATTGATGACCTTTGGAAATTGGGAAAAGCTGTTGGAGAAGGTGGCCCATGGAAAGATAGTCAGGTGAAAGCTGGAACTCCTTCAGACCCTTATTTGATTGGTTTTTATGATAAAAAGAATCTTAAAATATCGCATGACTCAAAAGAAGCAGTAACATTTACAATTCAGGTAGAACCTATAGGCCATGGTCCTTGGATGAATTATAAAGAAGTAATCGTTAAACCCAATGAAACAATTGATTTCAATTTTCCGTCAGGCTTTCAGGCACGCTGGATAAGGTTTTCTACCAATAAAGATTGTAAGGCTACAACGTGGCTGACATACAAATAATTATAAATTATTAAACTACTATAGGCTCAAAACCTATAGTAGTTTAATTGAAACCGCACACGAGAGTTTTGACTTTTATTTTGCTTAAATCAAATATTTCTGAAACACAATTACTATTGATTTCAATTCTAAAAACCTTGAAAAAAACTAAATATTAAATATATGAAAAGAAGAAGTTTTATCGGAGCATTAGGCAATACCAGTTTGATGCTTTTAGCTGGAGGTTTAACAGAGACATTAGCATCATCAAACAAAAAAACTAATAAAGAATTTGTTTTTCTTGAAGCAGAGCAATTTATGAATTTTGGTGGCTGGAATATAGACCAGCAATCAATGGAAAAAATGGGTAGCCCATATTTACTGGCTCACGGACTGGGAATTCCTGTGGAAGACGCTACTACCGAAATAGAATTTCCTACGGAAGGTACTTATCGTGTTTGGGTACGAACCAAAGATTGGGTGGCTCATTGGAATGCCCCAGGAACTCCTGGGAAGTTTCAATTATTAGTCAATGATAAACCCTTAAAAGAAACCTTTGGCACAAAAGGTGCGGATTGGCATTGGCATGATGGTGGAACCGTAAAAGTAGGGAAAAAGACAAAAATAGCCTTACACGATTTAACAGGTTTTGAAGGTAGATGCGAAGCTGTTTTATTTTGCAAAGATGTAAATTTTCAACCAATCAATGATATTGCCGCTCTAACCAAATTTAGACGAAACCTTTTGGGACTACCCGAAAAACCTGCCGATGGTGGAGCATTTGATTTGATTGTTATTGGCGGTGGTTTGGCAGGAACCTGTGCTGCGATTTCTGCGGCAAGGAATGGTATTAAAGTTGCCTTAGTACAAGATAGACCTGTATTAGGCGGAAACGGTAGCTCAGAAGTGCGAGTATGGCCTGAAGGGCATACCAATAAGCAGCCGTATCCTCACGTTGGCGATATTGTGAGTGAAATTTTGCCCAATATCGTAAAAGGTTCTGGACAGGTTTTCAATGGTGTCAGTGCTGATTATTATGACGATAAATTGAAATTAGAAATAGTTAAGCGTGAACCTAATATTAAACTATTTATTGAAAATAGAGCAATAGAAGTAGTCATGAATGACAATAAAATTAGTGCAATTGTGATTCAAGATATTCGTTCTGGCCATCAAAAACGATTGACAGCTAAGTTTTTTGCGGATTGCACCGGCGATGCGGTTGTAGGTTTTAAGGCAGGGGCTGACCATGAATATAAAGTTGAAAATTTAATGGGTAGTTCAAATTTATTCAATGTACTTGATGCCACAAATAAAGAAGAAGTTTTGAAGTGTGAATGTAAAGATAAAAGTGCCTTGGCTATGAAGTGTGAAATAGGTGAGTTCGTTCAACCGTTTCCAAGATGTCCGTGGGCATTAGATTTAGCCGATAAACCATTCCCTGGCCGTAAAGGCGTAAAAACTTTTGGTGCAGAAGGTCTTCAATCTTTTGCTAATATGTGGTACTGGGAAAGTGGTTTTAATCAAAATCAAGTTACGGAAATTGAGCAAATTAGAGACCACAACTTTAGAGCCATGTATGGAGCATGGGATGTTATTAAAAATGTTGATAAAATGTATCCCAACCATCGTTTGGGCTGGTCGGCATACATTGCTGGCAAACGAGAATCTCGTAGATTGATGGGCGATGTTGTTTTGGATGCAGAAGATTTTAAGAAACAAACCAAATTTGAAGATGGTGCTTTTCCATGTTCTTGGCACGTTGATTTACATACACCAAAAAAAGAATTTAAAGAGGGTTTAGAAGGAATGGAATTCATTTCTGACTACACAAGAGGAGCAGAGTATCAATATGGAGGTCTTTATTGGGCACCATATCGTACACTTTATAGTCGAAACGTAAGTAATTTATTCATGGCTGGTAGAAACATTAGCGTAACAAAAACAGGACTCGGGCCAGTAAGAGTAATGCGAACTTGCGGAATGATGGGCGAGGTAGTAGGGAAGGCCGCTTCGATTTGTGTAAAAAAAGATGCAACACCTAGACAAGTTTATGAAATACATCTTCCTGACCTTCTTGCATTATTAAAAGAACCTGGGGCTAAGAAGATATAATAGGAAGTTGCATTTATAAATGAATATAGCGAAATAGAAGGCATTTTGTTATAAACTATTTGATTTGAGACAAATTTGAAGAAAAACATGAGTCTAATAAACTAAATTTGTCTTTAGAAAAAACCATAACGGCTACGAAATGAAAGGGTAAAAAAATACCTTTTCATTTCGTAGCCGTTAAGTAAACCTTTTACGAGAAGCAGTTCGGCTAAATTAACATACATCAGCGGGCTTAGAAGGATTTTGTCATCCTTTATATCTTATAGTTTGACTTTTTTGGAGTCCTTTTATTCTTTAAGTCCAGTCTTATTTTAAGCTTAATAAATAGCCAGTTAAATCCGATAAATCTTTTTCTTTTAAGCCCATCGAGGTTGGTTCTGGCATCAAACTGTTTTTTTGCTGTACCCTCGACGTCACGTCTGAAGTTTTAATATTTATTCTTTTTCCCGTTAAATCTTTCAAGATAATTTGTTTAGAATCAGCCATTAAAAATCCATAATAACTGCCTGACTTCGTGCTAATCATCCACGGCTCATAACCAAAAGCTAGGCTTGCCGAAGGATTAATGATAGCGTCAAGCATGCTTTTTTTGTCAAATTTCTTTTTAATTAAAGTTAAATTAGGGCCAATATCAGCTCCTTTGTTTGTAATTTTGTGGCAAGAAATGCAATTAGTTTCAAAAACACTTTTGCCTTTTTTGACATCGGCAGGCATGTTCATGGCCAAGTCAATTGAAAGTGATTTTCCTCCTGGCCGTTTAAAATAATCTGCCGCCAAACTGCGAATTGAAATATCTTTATTATTGAATATATGAAGTTCAATTAATTGCCTAACCTTGGGCTTGATTTTTCCTTTTGCTGCATCAACCATCAATAATCTAGCACCGTAAGTATCCAATGCTAATTTTTGAGCTAATTCTTGCCTTTTTTCAAGCACTAATGTCGTATCATTTAACAATAAATTTTCAGATTGAATCATCCATTTTTGTTCTTGACTTAATTGTTGCTCTTCCTCTTGTTTCCAGGCAATTATATTTTCCCATGTATTTGTTTTACGGAAATTAACCCAATAATCCGCTTGTTGGGCTACGTCGGCCAGTTTCGATTTTGTTAAATCAAGCATCGTATGTGCAGCCTCTGGAGTGCTCATAAATGCGATGGTTGTTATGGCTTCTTTTCTTTGATTGGCCGTTAATGAAGGTGATTGAGCTCTTTTTTTAATTAAATTTATGCTGGCATTGGGGTGTAACTCCCACAAAATTGAACTTTGAGATGCTGTAACAGTAAGCGGATCTGTAGGCAATTGCTTAACATAATCTGCATAGAATAATTCTCTTTTTTCATCCACACCGATACCCAATGCGGTCAATAAATAAGGATCCTTAGAATTAACTTTATTTGCTATTTTCAATAAATCTTCTTGGCTATTTTGGTAGCTTAGGTCTCTGAGACCTATCGCTATTTCTCTTAATAAGGCTGAATTCAAGGAATATTTAAAAAGCGTGTTATTAATCAGGTGAAGATTTTTTCCAGACTTACGCAAAGCACGGTAAGCAGTTACCGTAATTTCGGAAGAGCTTTCAGTCTTATTTGTGGGATTTTTTATGTTTTCGATTAAAATATTTTCGACTTTTTCTAAACCTTTATTGCCCAAAGCGGCTAATAACCAAATAGCCCTGGCTTGAATATAAGGATTTGGGTCTGCCAACAGGGGCTCTATGTCTGGGATTATTTTTTCTCCAGTATTTTTTAATTTTTCATAGGCTACAGCTCTTACATTGATAGCGGGTGATTTTAATACGCCAATGAGTCCCTGAGTGCTCGTAAAATCTAAAGTTGGCACTTTTAATTTTTTACCTTTTGGTGCAATGCGATAAATTCTACCATACCCTTTTTTATCGTTCATGGCATGGCCACCCACGACCGCATCATACCAATCAGCTACGTAAATGGCTCCATCGGTACCTGTGACGGCGTCACTGGGTCTAAACCATTTTCTTTTGTCGGCTTCAAAATTATCATTCCAAATGTAGTAATCATCAGAGACTGGAAACGAACTTAAAAAGTCAAATCTTTTCATCTTGAATCCCGCACCTTTTGGACTTGTCTTATATCCAAAGACTAAATTTCTTCCTGCTTCGCAACTTAAAAGCATGCCCCTATATTTTTCTCCCAATGCATCTCCTTCATAAACGGTCACTCCAGTAGGGGAACCAGCACCTGTTTTATCGCCAACTTTCAATACACCGGGGTCTTCTTGGTGCCAGTGTGCCGTAAAAATATCTTGGTCTAACCTTCGATCTCCTTGCCAATATCTAGTTCCTTCTTTGGAAAAATATCCTGCATTACTTCCTTCCATTAGCCAAGAAGTTCGGCAGGCAATGACTTGGTCATCGTTGTCATTTTGCCACATATTGCCATAAGAATCCATGGCAACCTCATAACTATTTCTAAAATTATGTGCCATAACTTTTAATTGACTTGCATCGGGAGCAATTTCTAAAGCCAAACCACCTACCCACACTCGGCCATCATCGCTTTTTTGATTTCCCTCATTATTTTTATTATAAGGAGTTCCACCAGCATAAAGGCTACCTGAACGTAAAGTCCAACCTGTTTTATCTTGCACCACATGAGGACCAGCATTTCCTACATTAAATATGAATTTTCCATAGGGAGTGGCTAAAAATGAGTGCAAAGAATGATCATGATCAAATCCTCCAAATCCCGTTAAAAAGACTTCCTTTTTGTCGGGTTTATCATCGTAATTTTCATCTGTATATACAATTACGTTAGGCGATGCACTAACAAAAATTTTGTTGCCAATCACCGCAATGCCTAATGGGGCTTTTAAATCCATATCCTGTACAAAGACAGTCGACTTATCTGCTTTGCCATCTTGGTCAATATCCTCTAAGATTACGATTCGATCTCCTTGGTTTTTGTAGTTAAATCGGGTTTCTGGCTTATTATTAAAATCTCGATATTCAACGGCTTCGGTCACCCAAATACGTCCCCTGGCATCCACGTCCATGTTGGTTGGGTTGTATAACATCGGTGATTCCGCCCAAAGTTCAATCTTCAAATCCTCGGAAACAAACAAAGTAGTTCCATCATTTGTAAAAACCAATGGAAATAATAATAGGAGAATGGTGCTTATAATTTTCATGAATATGAATGGTTGGAACATTAATCAATTGTAATTTTTTTAGGATATTAAATCTCTGACAAATCGATTATTTTTTATATAGCTTTCTAGCATTGTTTTTCCTGAAGGAACGGCTCCTTCTATTTGAATGGCTCCAGAATATCCTATCTCATCGATGCAATTTTTTATCCGTTGGAAATCAACCTTTCCTTGCCCCAGAAGAGCGTCATTTTCTTTAAAATGAAATTCACAGATTTGATTTTTTTTACCAAGCCATTTAATTTCATCATAAATGTTGTAACCCATTTTTTCTGAATTAGCTACATCATAATAGACCTTTAAATTGGACGAGCCCACTGCGTCGATGATGTGCATGTGTTCCTCTGCACTTAGCCAAGATTCTATACCCAAAGTAACGCCCGCTTTTTCTGCGATAGGCATAATATCCTTAAATTTTTGAATGACAACATCTTGTCCCTTTGCGTCATTTTTTAAATCCCCTTGATTAAAAAAGGCAATTAATACGGCTTTAATATTGAATTCTTTTGCAACTTGAATACTATCGGCCACCCATTGGTCTGTTTGTGGATCCGACTTAAATGGGTAATTATTGAGTTCGCCAATGCCTAATCCTGTAAAGCCGACTTTAAAGATTTTAGCTAAAGATTTATAGGCTTCTCGTACATCCTTTCTTCTTAAATGCATATTGTTTGCCTTTAAGCCAAGGCTTAATTGGACGCCATCTAAGCCTATTTCTTTGGCCATTTCCATAGCCCCTAAATTGGAGGTATTTGAAATCGACCAATCGCAAGCACCAATGAAAAAACGTTTGCCCTTTTCATTAGTTTGAGACTCGGAAAACAATATGTTTCTATGTGGCATGGTAGCAAAAATCCCCAATCCACTTTTTTGCAAAAATTCCTTTCTTTTCATAAGTTTATTTCCTTTTTAGTTTTACCCCACTTAAATAATTTTTTAAAATTTAGTGAAGTAAGGTAAAGCTACATTAGAGTTGATTACCATTCATTCGTTTTATCTAAGTAATGGGACAATATTAATCGACAAATTGGAATATTGTAATTTATTGAAAATACAATTAGAATAAAGTTCTAAAAGTGGTTTTATAGCCCAAATTTATATTTTTTTTGAAATTGTGAAATATCACTAATCGAATAGCGTCCGAGCCTTAAAGATGAGCAAATAAGCACTCACTTTGTTTAAAGCTTTATATGGCAACTGGTTTTCATCATAAAGTTAAAACATTTCTTTTATTAGTGCAAAAGTTAACTCAATATTAGGTTTTCCATATTTATATAGGATACTGATCTTGAGCTGTTCTAACCATTTCATTATGCCAAATTGCTATAATTTAATTACAAGACTGAGCAAAAAATTGTTCGTTTGTAAAAGTATTGTTAGGACTCAAGTTCCAATTTAAATTAGTTAAATAGATTAAAAAGGATTAAACTTATTTTTACAGATAAAGAACTGATATCGCAGTAGCGACACAATTAGCTACTCAAGTCCAATAAATAAATTGTTGAAGGAAAAAGTGTTATAATTTTT
>CAMAQF010000090.1 GCA_945860265.1 Emticicia agri
GGCAATGCACTTTCGGGAACATTTGATATTCGTTTCAGAGAAGGAAATCAACAAAAACAGCAATATAGAACCAAGATTGGTGTTTTAGGACTTGATTTTTCTACTGAAGGTGCGATTCAGAAAGGTCGTTCATCTTATTTGGTCAATTACAGATATTCTACACTGGGTTTGTTGAGCCAAATGGGCATTTATTTGGTTGGTGAGCGTGTTACTAATAACTTTCAAGATTTATCATTCAATTTGGCATTTCATAGTAAGGATGGGAAAAAGACTACGACAATATTTGGGCTTGGGGGCCTGAGCGAAGAGCACTATTTTCCAGTAGAAGACCCTCAAAAGCGTATTTTGGGTAAATCTGATAATTGGGAAGATCGTATCAGACCTGCAAATATGGGTGCCGTAGGCGTTACATTCAATGCCAACCTCAACGAAAAATCTTCATTGAAACTCGTCATTGCTGCTATTGGTAGCTCAATTAATCGTACAGCCGATACTTTAAATCTAAAAAATATACCTTATCGCTACGAAACTCAAAAGTATGAAGAATCTCGATTGGCAACATCAGTGGCATATAACTATAAATTGAGTACCAAAACTCGTTTCAAAGCTGGAGCAATCGTAAATTTAGTCGATTTTGTATTTTTCAAAGAAACTGCTCCGAGACGCAACGTTTCAGACATTAATCAATTTAATGCTGGCAGACAAACTTCAGTAAGTGGTAGTGGCAATACTCAAACTAGTCAAGTTTTTGCTCAAGTTGTACAGAATGTAGCAAAAGGCTTAACAATGAATGCAGGCTTGCACTTAATGTATTTGGCTTTGAATAAAACATCATCTTTAGAACCTCGTTTTTCGATTCAATATCGCTCGCCCAATGCTCATAGTTTAAGTTTTGCGTATGGACTTCATAGTCAGTTTTTACCAATGAGTGCCTATTTTTATGTCCGAAAAGATAGTCTCGATGGCAAAATAACTACAACCAAAGCCAATTCTAATTTGCAGTTTCCACGCTCAAATCATTTTATTTTGAGCTATAATTATATCACACCCAAACTTTGGAAATTTTCGATGGAAGCCTATTATCAGTTAATAAATAGAGTACCTGTCGAAACTAAAATTGGTTCTTCTTATTGGATGCTCAATTATGCTGAAAGTTTCCCTGAGACTTCCGCCGTAAGTAAAGGAAAAGGAAAAAATAAAGGAATTGATATGTCGGTTGAGCGTTTTTTCTCAAAAAAATACTATTTACTTATCACAGGTTCAATCTTCGATGCTAAATATCAAACACTCGATGGAAGTATTTATAATTCGGCCTTCAACGACCGTTTTAGTACCGCTCTTACTTTCGGACGAGAGTTTTCTCTTAAAAACGGTTCAGTATTCCAAATTGGTGGACGTTCAATTTTCAACGGAGGGTATCCCTATACACCAATTGATGCTGTAGAATCGGCCAAACAAAAACGTTATGTGGCACTCAAAGGAGCTGACTACGCCGCTCATGCTCCTAATTATTTTAGAATTGATGGGCGGATATCGTATCGCACAAACCGCAAAAGATTTGCTTCGGTGGTTTCTCTTGATATACAAAATGCTACGAATCAAATAAATTATACAAGTGTACAATATAATAGCGTTACGAATAAACTCGAACCACGAAAATCAGGTAGTGGTTTTGTTCCAATTTTAAGTTATCAACTCGATTTTTAATTTTTTTTTCTATTAAACTTATAATTCAACCAAAATAAAGGTCTTCACAATGAACAGAAACATCATACTATTGATTGGAACAATAGCTTTATGGATTTGCTCTTGTGTAGAACCTTTTAATCTAGATATAAAAAGCGATTTAAGATTACTGACCATAGATGCAACCCTCACCGATAGCAGCGAAGAGCAGACTATTAGCATAATGGAATCAGTAAATTCGTTAGGAAAAGTCGTTGCAATTCCTGTACTTAAAGTATTGGCTGAGTGGGAAGTAAACGGAGCAACAAGGATTTCATTTATAGAAAAAGGTTTAGGAAAATACGCCTTACCCACCACTTTTAGGGCTAAAGCGGGCAATACTTACAAACTTTTCTTCAAAAAATCTGATGGTTCGGCCTACGAATCTAGTATTGATAAAATGTTTAGTGTACCCGAAATCATCAATGTGCATGACAAATTTGTTAATAATGGCATAGATAAAAATTTTGGCTTCGAACATGCAAATTATGTTTATCTAGACACCAAAGACCCCGTCGAGGAAAAAAATAGTTATGTTTGGTCATGGCAACTGTGGGAACGCCAAAATGTATGTTTTACGTGTGAGGGTGGACGTTATTTTGATACGCCTCGCCCAGCCGGTTGTAAAATCGAAAGAGGCTATGAAGGCATCACTTATAATTATTATTGTGAAGGTAATTGTTGGGAAATGCTTTTTAGCCAAGAATTAAATGTTTTTACTGACGTCTATACGAATGGCAACCCCATCAATAACCGACTCATCGCAAAAATCCCTTTTTATAATTCATCTGGAGCTTTGATTGAAATCAAACAACAATCTGTTTCGCCGAGTGCTTATCAATACTTAAAATTATTGACCGAACAAGTGCAAAACAACGGAAGTTTGGTTGATACTCCGCCAGCGGCACTTATCGGAAATATAAAAAATGTTACAAATCCAAAGGAAATAGTTGCAGGTTTTTTTATGGTAACAGGTGTAAGATTTATCAAATATTGGATAGATAGAAAAGACCCGATTGCCCAAAAATTAACTCCAACTGGGCTTCGTGAACAGTCAATTAGAGAAGAGCCATTCAGTAATATTGCAGGTAGACCACCCCTTACCCCTTGTATTTTAAGTCAAACTCGCACACCGTTCAAACCAAAAGGATGGCTTGACTGAACCTTTTATGATTTAATTTCGATAAAATATCACGCCAAAAGCTACACAATTGGTGCATTCATCTCATAAACCCTTAATTAGCGGTTTTTAATTTCAATGTTTCCTTAGAATCCTTATATTTGTCAAAAATACATTTATTCAATTCTACTACGGTGATAAACAAAAAAATTACTCTATTTACTATGGCTCTAGGCTTATGGGTATGTTCGTGCGTTGAACCCTTCGAGCTTAATATTGAAAGTGCATTAAGAATTTTAACGGTTGATGCCACGATTACTGATACTACTGATGAGCAAAATATTTCTATTACCGAAACTGTGAACTCTAATGGTTCTGCATATTCTCAACCCATTCTGAAGGCCAAAGTCGAAGTAATTGTTGATAGTAGCGAACGTTTATTACTTACCGAAAAAGGTCAAGGCATTTATTCCCTTCCAAGCACTTTTAGATTAAAAGCAGGAGTAAACTACAAATTGGTTTTTTCGAAAGCTGATGGCACAAAATATGAATCTACCGAAGACCAAGTAACAAAAGTTCCTGAAATTATTGGTGTTCACGATGATTTTAAAGTCAATGGGATAGAAAAAGGCAATAACTTTTTTGACCCAGCCAATTATATATACCTTGACACTCAAGACCCTGTTGGCGATAAGAATAACTACTTATGGAGCTGGAAACTTTGGGAACGCCAAAGTGTATGTGCAACTTGCTACAACGGTCGATATTTTTTAACTCCAATACCTGCACGTTGTCGTGAAGAAAGATCATTTACGGGTCAAACTTTCGATTACTTTTGCCCAAGCGATTGTTGGGATATTCTGGCCAGCAAAGACTTAAACGTTTTTACTGATATTTATTCAAATGGCCAACCTATTACTAACCGATTGATTGCCAAAATTCCTTACTATAACGTGAGAGGGGCATTAATAGAAATCAAACAACAATCGATTTCTCCTGCGGCATACCGATATTTTAAATTACTCGCCGACCAAGTTCAAAACAATGGTAGTTTAGTAGACACGCCTCCTGCGGCTCTTATCGGAAACATAAAAAATCTGACTAATCCGAACGAAGCAATTGCGGGATTTTTTATGGTTGCGAGTGTGCGTACCGTAAGATACTGGATAGATAGAAAAGCAGCTGAAGGCAAAAACGTTAATCCAATTGGTTTACTTGACCATCCGGTAAGCCCTGAACCAACGGGAAATGACCTCACTCGTCCGCCTTTTGCACAATGTGTATCAAGTCAGACACGTACAGCAAGCAGACCAAATGGTTGGCTTAACTAAACATTATCATTGATTTTTCTATTCAGCCTCTTATGTTATTCTCAAAATATGAAAAAGATTTACTTATTACTTACCCTTTTCGTTAGTTTTCCGTTGACGGCTCAAGTCAATTACCATTTTAGTGGTTATGTACGAGACACCATCGACGGGAAACCGCTACCAAAAGCATCTATCAATATTGACTTTGGGAAATTTGGTGGATTGACTGATGATAAAGGGCATTTTGATTTATTATTACCTTCGGGTGAACACGCCATCTCAATAAAATTTGTGGGCTATCGGCCTTTACGAGAGGTTATTTATTTACGAGGAGATACTGATAAAAACTATTCTTTACGCTTTGTCGAAAATGAGTTAGAAGAGGTTATTGTATCGAGCAAAGGTGCGGAATCAAATATACAACGTCCACTATTGGGTGTTAATCAATTGAGCATTAAGACACTACGCAAACTTCCTGCTGCCGTTGGTGAAATTGACATTTTAAGAGGTTTACAAATGCTACCAGGAGTAACGAGTGTCGGCGAGGCATCAAATGGTGTAAATATTCGTGGTGGAACTACCGATCAAAATCTATTATTGCTCGATGACATTCCAATTTTTAATCCAACCCACATGTTTGGACTTTTTACGGCTTTTCCGTCGGAAGCCGCTTCAAGTGTGGAGGTTTATAAAGGAAATACGCCAGCAAGATTCGGTGGCCGTGCAGCATCAGTAATGGATGTTTCGCTACAACAGCCTTCACTTGATAAGTTCAAGATGAGCGGTGGAATTAGTTTTGTTTCAAATCGCCTTACGCTTGATGCCCCAATTATTAAGGATAAACTTGGTATTATGATTTCGGGGCGTGCTTCGTATAATGATTTCCTGCTGCCACTAATTTCGCCCAAACTTAAAGATATAAAGGCGAATTTTACGGATTTGGTTACAAAAATCTTTTGGCGAGTAAATAACAAAAATACAGTAACAGCATCTGGATATTATAGCCAAGATTTTTTTCAAACTAAACTTCTTGGAGCAATTGGAGCTATTAACGCAACTTCTACGCAATATGATTATCGTAGTCAAAGTTTCTCTGCAAGATGGTTTTACGCAATTAATAATAAATTTAATTTACAGACAACCGTCGTATCAGCTGATTATGTTCCCAAAACTTTACTTCCCGAACTCAATACTTCTAATAAAGTAGAATTGCGTTCAGGAATCAAATATAAACAACTCAAGAGCAATCTAAACTATTCATCTGATAAACATCGAATAGAAGTTGGTGTCAGTGGTACTCGCTACGATATTGACCCAGGTCAGTTGATTCCGGGAACAAGCAAAAGTGTTTTATCAGTGATGACTCCTAAAGAACATGCTCTCGAAACGGCCATCCATGCTGAAGACGAGATTATATTATCATCCAAAGCAACTATTTCGATTGGAGCTAGATATTCTCAGTTTTTTGCTTTAGGAGCAGGAACTGTGCAAACATACGCAGAGGGTGAACCAAGAGATACTTTTTCAGCAAGGAATACGCTTATTTATGGAAAAGGACAAATAATGAAATCTTATGGTGGTGTAGAACCACGATTGGGTATCAAATATTCTTTGAGTGAGCGTACTTCAGTAAAATTAGGATATAATTTGATGCGTCAGTATATGCAGGTTGTCACCAATACAACTACACCGCTGCCTACTTCACGATGGAAAAGTTCGGACTTGCATATTAAACCGCAAGTCAGTACCTTGATTTCGGGAGGGCTTTTTCATAACCTAAGAGGAAATATTTATGAATTATCGTTAGAGGCCTATTATCGACTTACAAATAATATTATTGACTACAAACCTGGTGCCGATTTCTTGTTAGATAGACATCCAGAAACGCAACTTTTACAAGGGAAAAATCGCTCTTATGGACTTGAATTGATGTTTTCTAAGAAAAAGGGTGAGACTACGGGTTGGATTAATTATACGTATTCTCGCTCGATGAATAAAGTTAGTGAAGGAAGTGGTTCTGGCGAACAAATAAACTTTGGAAATTGGTATTCGGCAAATTATGACCGTCCACACTCTTTCAATGCTTCATTGATTATCAACCAAGGCACACACCACGATTTTTCATTTAATTTTTCATATAGTACTGGTCGCCCATATACTTTACCCGAAGGATTTATTGTATATCAGGCACGAAGTTATCCCTATTATGGTGTGCGAAATAATGCTCGCCTACCTGACTATCATCGGCTTGATTTTGCGTGGAATATCTACCAACCAGGCATGAAAGACAAACGTTTTAAGAGTCATTTTACATTTACGATATTTAATGTTTATGGCAAGAAAAATGCTTATTCGATTTTTGTACGTAGCACAGGAACTGCCATTAGCACTTATAAATTAGTAGTATTTGGTTCACCGATTCCGTCTTTGTCTTATAATTTTAAATTCTGATAAAAGTAGGGGCTTGTGCTATAAGCCCCTACTTTTATTAAAACTCAACGTAGGGTAATATTTTCAATATTGTTGCTTCGTCTAAAATCTTAATTTGCTTCAAATCTTCTGAATTTTTAAAGGCCCCGTGCTGGTAACGATACGCAATTATTGCTTTCGCTTGAAAGTATTTCAAATAAGGATGTCGAAGTTCAGAAAGGCTTAATTGATTGATTTTTAGCTTTTTAAGACCATCTTTCACAAAACCATATTTTAATATTTCTTCAACTGTTTCGGGTGGAAGCCCAAAAGTTTCTCTTATTTGTTCTGCATTAGAAAAACCGCCCAACATTTCTCTAAACTTAATTATTCGTTTTGCATAGCCCGAACCAATACCTTTAAATTTCATAAAATCAGTAGTATCACCTGTATTCAAATCGAAACGAATGGGTTGTTTCGCATTTGTTTTGGCAATAATTGGTTTGTTTTCTATTGTTTTATCTTCACTTGGCGAATTAGGAACGACCGTCGTTACGTTTCGCTCAACATTGGTGGCTTCGGCTTGCGGTGTGCGTGACGATTCATCATCGGCCGATGGAAGAGTAATATAAGGTTCTAAACGCTCGTAAGTATCGGGCAGAATCCCATAGATTTTGGCAAAATCTTCTTTCTTTCTAAACTTCCCACCTTTACTACGATATTTTTCAATACGTTCGGCCATAAATTTGGGTAAACCCAATGCCTCAAATTGAGCAACCGAAGTGGTATTTGGATCAAAATTGAAATTTTTATAGGTTTTTTTATTCGAATCATAATTTTCATATTTTTGTCTATAATTCGATTGATTGCCGTAATTCGTTTTTCGACTATCCAACGAAACCGTCAGGCTATCCAACATTTTTGGCGAGGAAATGACCAAGTTTTGTGATTTTTGACTAAAAAACCAATCAGCACCAAACATCAATACAATTATAAAAATGATGATTCCGAAGATTACAATTACGCCTCTTGCTTCGGCAGGCGACATTGATAGGAGATTTCGAACGAAAGTCGTGAGTTTTTTCATTGATAAATCATCAAAATTTGAATTATTGGCAAAATTTAAGATATAGGCAAAGTATTTGCAAGGATTTCGTTAATTTTGTGAAAAATAAAAAAAATATGGACAATATCAAAATAAAGTCGTTAGGTCCAATCAAAGAAGCAAATATCAACTTTGGTGATTTAACTTTATTTGTAGGTCCACAAGCAAGTGGCAAAAGTATTTTATTGCAAGTTATAAAACTGATTTTGGACAAAAATCATATAAAAAAAACATTAGAACAATACAGTTATATTTGGGGGAACGATGCTGATAAGATTTTGAATCGTTACCTCGGAGAAGGTATGTCAAGTATATGGAATGAGGAGACAATTATTAAATTTGATGGAAAATCTTTTACAAAAGATAGTTTAATTTCCAAAAAAGGTAGAAAAGAAAAAGACGAAAATAAAGATGAGTCTATTTTTTATATCCCAGCACAAAGGGTTGTATGCCTAAATAATGGGTGGCCTCGTTTTTTTAATGAATACGATGATTCTGCTCCTTATGTTTTACGTCATTTTGGAGAAACCCTTAGGCAACTATTAGAAAATGGCATTGAAGATGATAAAGATGATATTATTTTTCCTCAATCTCAGCGTTTAAAAGAATCACTCAGAGATTCTTTCAACGAAAGCATTTTCCATGATGGTAAAATCATTTTAGACCAATCGGGAAAGAAAAGATTAAAATTAAATATTGATGGCACAAGTCTCCCTTATATGGCATGGAGTGCTGGACAAAAAGAATTTCTACCCTTATTATTGAGTTTCTATTATCTATGTCCATCTTCAAAAGTGAGTAGAAAAAACGCAATAAGATACGTTATTATAGAAGAGCCAGAAATGGGTTTGCACCCACAAGCAATTGAATCTGTAATTTTGCAAGTGATTGATTTACTTTCAAGAGACTATAAAGTAATTATATCCACACATTCTCCAGTATTATTGGAGTTTGCTTGGGCTTTTAACTTTCTTAAACAAGCCAATGCAAAAGATGAAACCTTATTTGAACTATTTAATGTTCGCAAAACTTCAACTTTTACTCGTTTATTTAAAAATTTTTTGAAAGAAAAACATTTAAACACTTACTATTTTGACAGAAAAAACAATAGCGTTTCTATTAAAGATATTTCTTCTTTAGATGCAGGAAGTGATGATTTAGCTATTTCAGAATGGGGAGGACTTTCTTCGTTTGCATCAAAAGCATCAGAAATAGTTTCAAAATCTGTCGCAAATGAAGAATAAAATAAAAACATTTAAACATGCAGTTGAAGATACTTTTGAAATAAAAAACTGTTTTCAAAATGGTTTAAAAGCTTTAGGAAAATATAGTAATAAAATCGAATTATCAGATACAACGAAATGCGAAGGAAGTATAGAAATTGATGAGTGTGTTAGACCAATCTACCCACAAGAAAATCGTTGGGATTATGCTTTTTCATATAAAGGAGAAGTTTATTTTGTTGAAGTACATTCTGCTGACACAAGCGAAGTAAAAGTAGTTCTCAAAAAACTTCAATGGCTAAAAGATTGGTTAAATAGTAAAGCCCCTGAACTTGAAAAACTAAAGGCAAAAAGTAAAGCATTCACTTGGATTCAGTCAAAAGGAAATCATATTTTGCCCAAATCATCACAAAGTAGAGAACTCGCCCAAAAAGGATTAATGCCAATTTCAAAATTAAAATTACAATAATTGATATAACAATAATGAGTCAATCAGTAGTAGCAACCTCTCTCCAAGACATTATCAGCCATGCAAAAGAATATGGCTTCGTGTTTCCTTCGTCCGAAATTTATGATGGACTTCAAGCCGTTTATGACTACGGTCAGAATGGTGTTGAACTAAAAAATAACCTCAAAGCAGCATGGTGGAAAGCCATGACTCAACTTCATGATAATATTGTGGGGATTGATGCCGCTATTTTTATGCACCCGCTTACCTGGAAAGCGTCGGGTCACATAGATGGTTTCAACGACCCAATGATTGATAATAAAGATAGTAAAAAACGCTACCGTGCCGACCAACTTTTGGAAGGAAAAGCCGAAGAATATGCCAAAGCGGGTGACACTGAAAAAGCTCAAAATTTGCTCAACGAAATGGGCAGATTGTTGGGAGCAGAAGATTTGGACGGTGTAAGAAACTTAATCATTGCCGAAAATATCGTTTGTCCAATCTCAAAAACTTTAAATTGGACGGAAGTTCGTCAGTTTAACTTGATGTTTTCGACCCAAGTAGGTTCGGTTGCTGAAGATTCGAGTTTGATTTATTTGCGTCCAGAAACTGCTCAAGGTATTTTCGTAAACTTCTTGAATGTACAAAAAAGTGGTCGTATGAAAGTACCTTTTGGCATTGCCCAAATCGGAAAAGCTTTCAGAAATGAAATTGTGGCTCGTCAGTTTATTTTCCGTATGCGTGAGTTTGAACAAATGGAAATGCAGTTTTTCATTCGTCCTGACACTTCTACGCAATGGTATAATAATTGGAAAGAAACTCGTTTAAAATTCCATAAAGCGATTGGTCTTCCTGCCGAAAAACTAAAATATCACGACCATGAAAAATTGGCTCACTACGCCAGTGCGGCCGTTGATATTGAATACGAATTCCCTTTTGGATTCAGAGAAATGGAAGGAATTCACGCCAGAGGAGATTTCGATTTAAGAAATCACCAAGAATTATCGAAGAAAAAACAACAGTATTTCGACGCTGACCTTGACGAAAATGGAAAACCTTACGGAAATTATATTCCTTATGTAGTAGAAACTTCGGTAGGTGCCGACCGCCTTTTCTTGGCTACTTTCTGCAATGCTTTCACGAAAGAGACAATTCCGAGTAGTGAAGAAGGCAAAGAAGACAAAGAAAGAATTTATTTGAAACTTCACCCAGCTTTAGCTCCAATCAAGGCTGCTGTATTGCCATTGGTAAAAAAAGATGGTCTGGCAGAAAAAGCTGAGGCTATTACCAGTTCGTTGAAGTCGTCATTCCGAACGGTTTATGATGATGGCGGAGCAATAGGTAAGCGTTATACTCGTCAAGATTTAATCGGAACGCCATTTTGTATTGCGGTTGATTATCAAACAATGGAAGACGACACCGTAACGATTCGCCACCGTGATTCGATGACGCAAGAGCGTGTTTCGATTTCGGAATTAAAAGAAAAAATCGGTTATGCAGTAAGCATGGAGAGGATTTTGGAAGGGATTTGAAAAGAATAATACTGAAAATCAACTTTTTATATCTATTTTGCGTTTTGTTACTGTACACATCAAAATTTACATCTCTATGGAAAAAGATAATAATATTGCTTGGAAATTCACAATAATTCTCTGTATATTATTGTTCGGCGTTTTTTTGTATTTCTATATATTGCAAAACAGAAAAAGAACATCTTCTTTAGTTTTAGAAAGTCGTGGAAATGACAATGAAAATATTGCTAATGACTGGAAAAACGTTTTTGGAGATTTACAAAACACTTTTATCAAAATAACAAAATAGAATGAGTCAAGTAAAAACTCAAAAAACTGCTGAAATTCAGAAAGGAGACGAATCGCTAAGAGCAACTATAACTCATACTTAGGCCTATCCAGAACCAAGTATTCTTGCAGAGTATGAAAAAGTAAAAGAAGGCTTTGCGGATAGATTAATAAAAATGGCAGAAAAAGAACAAGATGCCAGAATTTTAAGAGAAGATAGAAAAATAAGCCTTTTTCATAAAAGAGAGAATACAACACGTTGGGGTTTGGTAATTGGTTTGTTAGCGGTTCTTCCTATTTATGGAATAAGTATATATACAATAAGCATAGGAGAAGCAACAATTGGAGCATCAATTCTTATTGGAAGTACGATAGCAAATTTAGCAGGTGTTTTCGTTATCCGAAAAACAGGGCTATTTGATGATAGGAAAGAAGAATAATACTTTTCTTAATCATACAAAACAGCTAAGAATTATAGTTTCTTAGCTGTTTTTTCAATTCAAATCATCAATTTTAGTGGCATCATAAACTGATTTTATGGCAGCCATTTCTTTTACCAAAAAAGTTTGTAGCTGTTCGTTAAAATCTTTTTTATCCTCCTCCGAAAGACTATCATATAACTCTTTCAGTTCTTGGTTAATCGCCAGTTTTTCTGCTTCTGTCGAGGCATTCATTCCTCTTACATGGTATGATTTTAAGTTAAAATTCTTCACTCTTTAATTACTTGATTTCGACTTGCAAAATTAATACAAATTTGCACAGAAACCTTTTTTCGACAAATGAAAAAAACTGACACCTTGAAAAGTTTTTATTATTTTCTCTTAAACTGATAATCAAGGATTTATAACCACTTTCTGTACACATTTTTTACCATCTTCGCCCACTACTACTACAAAATGTATGCCTTTGCTTAAATGTACGTCTGGACGAATCTTGATGATTTGAGCCTCATTTTTATTCATGTTAAACGAAAACTCTTGCCCAAGCATATCATAGAGTTTGATTTCTTTTTCTTTGATATTTCTTAAATAAAGGTTTATTTCGTCACCTTTTGTCCACGGATTCGGAAATACTGAGCAAATTGGATTTGAGTCAGTGAAGTTTACTTCGATTGCATCAAGGTATTTCTTTGTACCATCTTTGTCGATATATACCAAACGATAGCAGTTTTTACCTACTAATGGCTGAAAATCAATATTTTCGTAATTACTACTTATGCCGTTGGCTTTTATTTCGCCGATTTTAACAAAATTTTCACAATCTGAACTGCGTTCTAAAATATATTTTTCAGCTTTTATTTCAAATTTACTTTGCCAATTAAGTGCTACTGTTTGGTTTTCGGTTTCCTTACCGCTGAAGGTAATTTCGGTAAAATCGTTGTCCGTTGCACCGTTTTCTGAAAATTCATTTACATCAAATTGTAGATAAAAGAAATCTTTAGCAATTTGATTTCCAACAACGTTTTTATAAATCACGTAGCTTTCGCCTTCTACAAAATTATCATTATTTTCAAACTCACAATCTTCTCTGATGCCATCATAATACACAATATTGAAGTCATTGATAGTAAGATTTGGCAAGTCTGTAGCGGTTTTATAATCTTTTAATTCGTTGTTTTCGTAATAAATTCTCAATGATACTGGCGAGTTAAATTCTTTCAGTAAAGAGCTTTGAAAATCGACATAGCGAGCCATCAATTTAGTATCGTTTTTAGTAGCAGGAATTGCCGAACTTCCTCGCCCGTAATGGCGAATCGAAATAGAAACTTTCCCTAAATTTAAGCCATTAGGGTTTACAGAAGCATACAAACGACCCGCACTATCATATAAATCAAACCATTGATTACCCTTTACGCTATCGGCCGAAACTTGTAAACATGTATTGAAATTGTTCTCAAAAGTTGCAATACACGGAGCAATTACAACTTTTAAAGGTACTCGCTCGCTTTCACAACCTGCGGTATTTTTGGCAGCAGCAAAAAATATAATTTCTCCATCAGTCTTTACATTTGGTATCGGTACTTGACCGAAAGCATCTTTAGCCGAAAGTGAAGCATACCAAAGTACTTTATTTTGCGGTGAAGTAGTGACCACTAGTGCAAGTCTTGGAGCATTTCGGCAATAAGTCAAATCGCTTACGATTGGTTTATCAGGATTTGCAGAAACCATAATATCAAAATACTTTCGCTCACTTTCACAACCAAAAGTATTTATTTGACTTACAAAAAAAGTGGTTTTGCCAAGTTTAGTAATATCAATTTTAGGAGTGATTTTATCAGCTGTAGAATCAGTTGCTGATTCATACCAAAGCAAAGAATTGATGGCTTTAGTTTCTTTTAAAACATCAAATGGAGTATTTAAACAAGTATTTTGATTGACTACTTGCGGAGCAATTGGCGTAAGTTTTATTTCTACTTTCAAATCATTAGTCGTTCGACTACAAGTCGTATTTTTATCAATAAAAAAAATAATTTTTCCCCGATAAGTACCAATTTCATTGATAATTGCCATACCGTCAGTATTCGTAGGAATATTGATATATGTGCTTCCTACTTTTTTCTGCCATTGATATTCGGCTACATTACCTGTTATAGTTAGACTGCTAAATGTTAATTTACCTGCTTTGCCATCGCATAGATTTATGGTGGCCAATGTTCCTACAATCTGATTTACTGTCAAAATTGCTTCTTCTGAAATCTTCGAATTTTTATCATCCTTTATTATACAGCGATATTTTGTTAGATTTGGATTTTCAACATTCCCTATATCGCTAATTTTGAGCGAATTAGAGTTAGCGTTTGGCAAATCCATAAAAATTGTTTCGTTCGGCTTTAGATGTTGCCATTGGTAAGTAACTGTGCTTGCAGCGATGGTCGAAACCGTAAATGTAACCGAATTACCTTCACAATCGACTTGAGAAAGTGGTTGTTTGGTAAACTTCAGACTTGGAATGATGGTGCCTGTAATAGGTGTGCGAGGTCCTACACAACCAAAAGCAGATACCTGAGCCACAAAACGTGTATAAGTTCCTGCGGCAGTAAAAGTCGGTGCAGTTATCGAAAATGTTGTGATTGTTGGCGAAGTATACCAACGTAAAACTTGGTTCTTGGCAGGGGTTCCTTCAGCTGAGAAAGTCAATATATCTCCTTCATTGACAGAGCTAAAAGTAGTATTTTTCGGTAATGGCGGGACTTCCCCTATCTCAACATTTACTAAAGCTCGTGGGCTTTCACAACCTTCATCGGTTCGGTCAGCCACATAATATTTGAAAACTCCCGCAATGTTTGTATTTGGTGTTGGAGCAACTGTATTTCCTATTCCGCCTATTTCTTGCGAATACCATACAAGATTCTGAATTGGACTATCAACTTTCAATCTTACAGCATTTGTATTTTGACAATTAAATACACTCGAAACAGATGGTTTTGGTGGAAAACCACTAACAATAAGTTTGGCAGCATCGGTTGATTCGGTACACTCAAATCCTTGAGTATTAAATTTTACCAAACAACGATAATAAACACCTTGCTCGTAAGTTGCGTTTGTAAATTTCAAGGCACTTTTATCGCTTCCCGAAATACCATTTCCATCAATTAAGTTTGTCCATACACCTAATGTTCCGGGTCGAGTTTGCCATTGATAGTTTACTACATTTCCTTTAATTGTAAAATAATTTTGTAAGTTAAACTCATTGTTTCCTCCTACACAAATACCCAAATTTGGCATTGAGCCTTCCAATGAGTTTACGGTTAATGTTGAAATTTCGGAACTTATAAACTGTTCATTATTACCCACTATACAACGATATTGTGTTTTATCTGGATTATGGATGTCACCAACATTTGAAACAGTCATTGTATGGGCATACCAACCTTTGATACCATTTCCCTCTTCTACTAAATTGAAAAAATCAGATTCATTTGGACGTTTTCGCTGCCATTGATAAATATATACTGGGTTTGAACCAGCAGCAATAACGCCTATAAATATAGAATTTCCTTTACAATCTACTTGATTGGTTGGTTGTTGAGAGATATGAAAATAATCTAAAACTTTTGCGATGATTGGTAATCTGCCACTTTCACAACCTGTAATTTGGTCTGTTTGAGTTACCCAATAAGAATAAGTACCAACCGCTGTAAATAATGGTGCAGTTGTAGTGCCTGTTATGCCAGACGCATTGTTATACCACATTAAATTTGCGTTTGAAACTGTTGTTTTTGCCGCAAAAACTAATGTTGCTGGAGTTATAACGTCATAAGTAATAATTTCGGGTTGAGGCGTTTCAATTACAGAAACCATGTAAGGTGCAGAAGTAAAATTAAAGCCACATTGGGTTGATGTACAACTTACAGTGTATATAGTATTAATTGTAGGCGAAACAGTTATTGAAGCCATTGAGAGCGCATTCGACCAAGCAATGATTCCATCACAATTATTGGCTGTGAGTTTTGTATCTTTCCCTTTACAAATCACATTTGTTCCTGTAATTGTTGGTGTTGAAGCCACTAAAACTGTTAGTTTTGCTCCATTTGAATCATCTTCGGTTGTATATCTTGCACAAGTTGAGCTTCCAGCCGTGAAATTAATTTTACAACGATAATACTGCTCATTAGCGTTGGTTACTGCATTAATTGTAAAGTTGGTAGAATTCGCTCCTACAATATCATTCCATGTGCCAGATATTCCAACTCTTCGTTGCCATTGGTAGCTTTGAATACTACCTGAAATAACCATATTTGATAAATTAAAACTTACATTTCCGCCATCACAAATGGTTTTATCTGCAAGGCTTCCAACTATCGAATTTACTGTAAGCAAAGCAACTGTTGAAGTTACGCTGCAACTACCATTTGCTAGAACAACCCTATATTCAGTTTGATTGGGGTCGATTGAACTGCCTACATCGCTAATAGACAGGGTATTAGAGATAGCATTGGCAATATAGATAAAGCTTCCATCTGGAACTTTTCTTTGCCATTGATAAGAAGTAGCAGATAAAGCTGTAACCGAGAATGTCACTGAATTTCCGTTACAATCAGCTTCATTTTTGGGTTGAGTTATGATATTTGGATAAGAATTAACAGTTATAGTAATTTTATTACTGTTGCTACTTGTGCAAGTGCCATCAAAACAAATGGCAGTAAAATCCGTTGAAATTGAAGGATTTACACTTATTGAATTACCAGTTCCTCCGTTGCTCCAAGTTACCGTACCTAAGCAGTTTGAGGCAAGAAGATTAGTAACTTGTCCACTACAAATTGTGGTAGTTCCACTGATTATAGGTGGAGCAACTAGTTTTCCTCCCGAAGCCAATGTAACTGTGGTCGAACTACTTATTGCACTCACACAACTATTGAGTGAACAGGTGGCAGCATAAGTTCCAGCTTCTGAAACGGATAAAGTACTACCTGTTTGACCTCCATTCCATATTACAATTCCGTTACATCCATTCGCTGTTAAAGTAATAGATTGAGTTGGGCAAATAATAACCGAAACAGGTATGATTGTTGGCGTATTGGGAATTAGATTAATTGTTACTTTCACTAAACTCGATACTCCTTGATTACAAGACCCCGAACCAGTTCCGCTACAAGCATAAATTGCTCGGTAATATTTGGTGGTTGATGCTAAATTAGCATTTATTACTGTTGAAGAAAAACTTAATCCACCTACTTGTTCATTGATGAAAATACCTGACTGAGAGCTTGATGATTGCCATGTTGGCGTACAAGTTCCAGAACCACCAATTACCGTTGCTTGCAAATTTAGTGCTCCTCCCGAACAAATAATGCGGTCAGTAGCATCAGTAAC
>CAMAQF010000091.1 GCA_945860265.1 Emticicia agri
TCAAAGAACTAAATGATGAAAACAAGCCTAAATTACCTATTTGGACTTGTGATTTATCAAAAAAACAAAACCCAAATCAATGTATAATACAATTTTAACTATATTCACTTTTTCTAAACGCAGGGCAACCTATTTTAGGCAATGACAAAATACCAAAAACTCAAAATTTTTCTCTTGTCTCATGTCGTTTGTATAAAATCTTTATTACAAAAAATGTGGTTTTTCAACTGTTAAGGAAGTAATTTTGCACCCGATTTGAGCTGTTTTACTCAATTTTTCAATTTTATTATCAATTATACAAAAAAGTATCATGTCTGCATTAAATTTAGTCGCTGACAGAATCAATGCGTTGGAAGAATCTGCCACGCTTGGTATGTCGAAAAAGTCACGTGAATTAGCGGCACTGGGACACAAAGTAATCAATCTCTCTATTGGAGAACCCGATTTCAAAACCCCAAAACACATTTGTGATGCTGCAAAAGCGGCAATCGACGCAGGTTTTCACCACTACACGCCCGTAGCAGGTATTCCTGAACTACGAAAGGCTATTGCAGACAAACTTAAACGTGAGAATAATATAGATTGGAAACCAGAAAATATTGTGGTTTCGACAGGAGCAAAACACTCTTTAGCAAATGTTATTGCTTGTTTGATTAATCCAGGTGATGAAGTAGCTATTTTATCTCCGTACTGGGTGAGTTATTCAGAAATGGTAAAATTGGCTGAAGGAAAAACAGTAATTGTTGAAGGAAAATTTGAAAATGATTTCAAAGTAAAACCTGAACAATTAGAAGCAGCCATCACTGACCGTACAAAAATCGTAATGTATGCTTCGCCAAATAACCCAACTGGATCCATTTATAGCGAAGCAGAGTTGAGAGCATTAGCGGCGGTTATCGAAAAACATGATAATATTTTCGTTTTAGCTGACGAAATCTACGAATATATCAACTTCACTGACGAAGGACATTTCAGCATGGGTTCTATTCCATCATTGAAAGACCGTGTAATAACAGTAAATGGTTTTGCAAAAGGTTTTGCCATGACTGGCTGGCGTTTAGGTTACATCGCAGCGGCAAAATGGATTGCTGATGCAGTAGAAAAACTACAAGGACAAGTAACTTCGGGAACAAACTCAATTGCTCAACGTGCAGCAGTTGTAGCTTGGGAAGATACTTCGGCGGCCGAAATGATGAAAATGGCTTACTTACGTCGTCGTAATTTGGTAGTTGGTTTATTAAGAGAAATCCCAGGTTTCAAAGTAAATATGCCAGACGGAGCGTTCTACGCATTTCCAGATGTAAGTTATTATTTCGGAAAATCTGACGGAAACGTAACTATTAAAGACGCTGACCATTTGTGTATGTGGTTGCTCGAAACAGCACACGTAGCACTTGTTGGTGGTGGCTCGTTCGGAGCTCCAAACTGTTTACGTCTTTCAACTGCCGCTTCTGATGAGGCTCTTACTGAAGCAGTTGAAAGAGTAAAAGCGGCTTTAGCTAATTTGAAGTAAATTAGCTTGTTTCCAAAATACCAAGTCTTTTAATGTTGTAAATTGTAAAGTATGGCTTTACAATTTACAACATTAATAAAGTTTTATTACCAATTCCAAACCACTACTCGCCAAACTTCGCCCAGTATCGCATCATGGAAATCTTTTACTGGAATAAATCCTACTCGTGCATGAGCTTTCAACGAGCGACTATTATTGGTTGAAATATCAGTTACACATAGTTCAAATTTTGCAGATAATTCTTCTCTAAGTTTCTGATACATTCCATCAAAAAAGCCCATACCTCGGTAGCCTTCTCCAACACAAACTTGCCCCATTACTACATATTTGAAGTCTTTTAGTGTTTGACTTTCATAGTCGATTTTGTCAATGGTATCGAATAATGCTATTAATTCTGGTACATCGTTTCGGAATTGTGGCAACATTGCCAAACAATAAGCCACAACCATATCGCCATCTTTTACGATAACACTCGGATGAGCACCGTTCATGGCTTTTAGTACTGAAAATTTATGCTCGACCGTTAAAAATCCTTGACTTTGGATTTGTTCTGGTGTAAGGTTTTTCTTGAGGTTTTTTTGTTGAAGTGCTAAAATCCCTCTGACATCATCGTCGCTTTCGACTCTTGTAATAACTGGTTCTCTCGATGAATCGATCATACTTTTTTCGTATTCGGTTTAATTATGTATTTATTTGGGAATAATCTTCTGATATAATATTTATAAAATTTCTGCATTATCCATGCAAATCTCCTATATTGACTTCGAGGCTTAGTAGAAATTGTTGCATTTAGGTGTCCATTATGCGAGCCTTCTTCTACCATAGGCGGATGCACCCAATACATTTTAATGATATTTTGTAGAATCAATTGGTCGTGCCAGCCATCAATAACCGTTGGGCATTTATTTGCTTTCAATTCTTGAAGAATATCAATAGCTCCTTTTCTATCAATTATATAAGACCCCGACATCCTACACGTAGTCGCCTGATATAAATGCTTGTCTTTTTTAATATCCCAGTATGAAGGAAACCTTAAAGTGCTATTTTCTAATGAAATCATAAATCCTTTATCAAGGCTTTTAACTTCATCAAAAATCAGCTTTATATCTTCTACAAAATTTCCTAAAAAAAAAGGGTCATTTTCAAAAATGAGAGCATAATCAAGTTCTTTCTCAACAATTTTTTCAAGAGCAAATATGTGATTTAAAGTACAGGAAAGCACACCATCTGATAAAATATCTCTTATGTTTGAAACAAAATATTTTTCAAAAACTTCTTGTCTGAAATGAATTGGGTCGCCATCCGTAACGAACTCATAGGACATGCCCATCTTGTCAAATAACTCAATAATTCTTTTTTCGTGGTATTAATAACCTTTTAGGGCGTGGATAACCATCACTCATTTTGTAGCAGTTTTTCAATCATTTTATAGAATAGGTTAGATTTACTCTAATAAATTGAGATATTAGAGCATTGTTTTTTTATAACACGTTTAAATATTTTCACAAATATATATTTTGTAAAATTATTCGCAATAAATTTTTGTGCATTAAAATATATTATCTCAGAGATTATTGCTAATCTTGAAATCAAGATAATATTAGTATATCTTTGAAAAAAACATTAAAACTATAGTATTTTTTATGAATTTCAAGAAAGCCTTAGCTGCCTTCTATTGCAGCTTATTTTTTTTACCACAAATCAGCAAATCTCAGTCAAAGGATGAGCAATTTTTAATTGTTGGCACATATACACGTCCAAATACTAAAAATCCAAGCGAGGGAATCTATGTCTATAAATTCAATACCAATACTGGCGAATTTAATGCCGTTAGTAAAGCCATTGGCATCAAAAATCCATCTTTTTTGGCAGTTTCTCCCAACAAAAAATTTGTTTATTCAGTAGGAGAAAATGATATTGATAGTTTTGTTTATTCTTTTAGTTTTGATAAAAAGTCTGGAAACTTGACAAAACTAAATACCCAATCATCGGGTGGAGCTCATCCATGTCATATTAGCATAGACAAAACAGGAAAATGGGTTTTGGTAGGAAATTATTCGGGAGGGAATTTGTCGATTTTGCCTGTTGAAGTTGATGGTTCACTTGGCAAAGCAACTCAAACCATTAATCACGAAGGTAAAGGCCCAAATACTGGTCGTCAAGAAAAACCGCACGTTCATTCAGTAAATATTGCCCCTAATAATCGAGATATTTTTGTGCCAGATTTGGGCATTGATAAAATCATGACGTATAGTTTGGATGCAAAAAATGGAAAACTTTTGGAAGGAAAACCAGCTTTTACGAAAGTAGCCGATGGTTCGGGGCCACGCCATTTTACGATTCATCCAAACGGTAAATTTGCTTATGTGATTCAAGAATTAAGTAGCACCGTTACGGCTTTCAATTATGTTTCGGGAAAATTATCGCCTATTCAGACAATCACGACGCTTGCCAAAGATTTTAAAGATAAAAACAAGAGCTTTTGTGCCGATATTCATATCTCGCCCGACGGAAAGTTTTTGTATGGCTCGAATCGTTTTGTTGATGCGGGCAATAAAAATGGTGTTTTTGTTCCCACAAATATGATTGATACCATAGTTATGTATAGCATTGACCCAAAAACAGGAAAACTTACCTACATCGGCAACGAACCAGTTTTGGGAAAAATACCTCGTAATTTTATGATTACGCCTAACGGAAAGTTTGTTTTGGTAGCCAACCAAGAAACAGATAATATCACGATTTTTAAAAGAGATGCCAAAACAGGAAAATTATCGCCAACTGGCAAGCAAATTGATGTTCCTATGCCTGTTTGTTTGAAAATGGTTGATGTGGAATAGCTGTAGGACAAGTTTGAAACTTGTCTTTACGTAGAATAAGAAAATATTTAGTATATTCTCGATAGATTAAAATCTTAGAAGTTTCTAAGACCAATTCCATCCGTGTGCCCTACGTGCCTTCGGGAGATACGGATGGTACGAAATTTCTTTCATGGAACTATTGCTTTTATTTTTGCCCACATTTCATTATGAAAATTGATGGCAGCTGCACTTCCATCCAATCCTGCATCACCCATTCGAATTACTACCATATTTTTGCTCGGAATCACATCAATGAATTGACCATTCTTTCCTAAAGCACTAAAAAGATCAGAAGGTGCATTTTCCGCTAAGGATTTTGGATATGTACTGGGTAAACCTGGAAAAATAATGGATGATTTTCCGTTTAACCACCATAAATATCCGTAGGCAGGATTGAGATTTTGTGATGTGGTGGTCATGGATGCAAAATAATCTGCATCATTTAAAACTATTGTATTTTCCCATTTTCCTTTATTAAGCACTAGTAAACCAAAACGAGCCATATCTCTTGCTTTACTATAGTAAATATTATTAAATCCCGAAAGAACCCAAGTTCCTGACATGCCAATTTTAGATTCTATCTTCTCATCTGTATAATTATTGAAGGTTTTACCTGAGGCATTAGAAACTACTTTTTCTAGTAATGTATAGGGTGCATTATGATAAAACCATTGGGTACCAGCATCTTTATTATATTGTAGGCAATTAGGTAAAGTACAATCTAAATCTGAAACATTAAAATTTAATCCTGTGGTCATAGTAAGTTGGCTTTTTACTGTAATTAAATTTTCTTTAGCCAAAGGCAAACTTGACCAACCTGCACCTAAATAAGTGGAAGTTTTGTTGTTAATATTAATTATTCCTTCAGTTTGGGCAATCCCTATTAAAACAGATGTCAAAGATTTTCCTGCTGAAGCCCAATACCAATTGGAATTTTGGTTAAATGCTGCCCCAAAAAGATCAAGTCCCCAATATTTTTCGAGAACAATTTTACCATCTTTCAATAATATAAAAGCTCGAGAATTATTTGTTTGTAAAAAATCATATAATGGTTGAATTTGAGCTGAATTCCATTTTAAGTTTTCAGGTGTTTTAGTTTCCCAAATTGTCGAATTTATTGTTGGAAAATAAAGTTGATTGTTAGATTCAGAAGTTTCATCAAAATCTTTTGAACAAGAAAAAAGAAAAAATGTAAAGAATATATTTAGAATTTTCATTAAAGATTTATTTTATTGTTATTATATAGGTTCGCCTGGGTGTTAGCCAATAAAGTTTGAAAGTTATGGTGATTTTAAAATCGTTGTTTCAGCCGTTCAATATCAATTGCGGATTTCAACGGCATCAGAGAATGAGTATTTGTAAATCCTAATATAATATATTCATTCACAAAAAATAATTTTTTTCAAATATACTTATTTTACTCAATATATTGAGTTATTTTACTAAACGCACTGAGTAAAATTACAAATCATGTTTGAGAAACCAGAATTACAACAAATCAAAAAACGAATAACCGAACCACGACGCTTCATACAGGTCATCATGGGACCTCGACAAGTTGGTAAAACTACCTTAGTGCGGCAACTAATCATGAGCGTTACAGCACCTCATCATTTTGTAGCTGCAGATGCAGTAGCCAGTAGCAACGGCTTTTGGATAGAACAACAATGGGAAACAGCCAGGTTTTTAGCCAAAACTTCAGAGGCAAGCGACGTTATTTTTGTAATAGACGAAGTCCAGAAAATAGAAAATTGGGCAGAAATCGTAAAATCAGAATGGGATAAAGATAGTTTTTCTGGTATGTCTATCAAAGTCATTTTGTTGGGCTCGGCAAGATTATTATTGCAGCAAGGGCTAAGCGAATCTTTGGCAGGGCGTTTCGAGACGATTCAACTCACTCATTGGTCATTCGGCGAAATGGAAGCTGCTTTTGGATTTACAGTAGAGCAATTTGTTTGGTTTGGAGGCTACCCAGGTGCGGCATCATTGATTGAGGACGAAGACCGTTGGCGAGATTATATATTGAATTCGTTAGTAGAGACGACCATTTCAAAAGATATACTGATGCTAACACGAGTAGATAAGCCCGCATTACTTAGGCGTTTGTTTGAATTGGGTTGTAGCTATTCGGGGCAAATAGTGTCATTAACCAAATTGCAAGGGCAATTATTAGATGCAGGAAATACAACCACTTTGTCGCATTACCTAACTTTGTTAGATTCGGCAGGTTTACTGAGTGGTATCGAAAAATACGCACCAGATGCAGCACGAAGACGAGCGTCAATTCCGAAGTGGCAAGTTCAAAATGCTGCATTTTCATCAGCATTGAGCCAAACTTCGATGGAAGAGAGCCGTTTACGCCCAGATATTTGGGGGCGATTTGTAGAAACCGCCATCGGAACACATCTAGCAAGGGCAGCACGTTTGGGCGAAATAAAGTTATTTTATTGGCGAGAGGGCAATGACCAGGTTGATTTTGTAATAGAACGGAAAGGAAAAATCATCGGTTTAGAAATAAAAAGTGGAAGAACCCAAAGTGCAAAAGGCATGGCAGTTTTTCAAAAAAAAGTAAAACTTGATAAAGTATTATTAATAGGAAATAGTGGAATACCATGGCAATCATTTCTGAAAAGCGATGTAAAAATGCTGTTTGAGTAGATTTTAGAATTTGAATTAAAGTGAGGTGGCTAAATTTAAATCCGTACGGAGCTATTTTTGGTGTGTCGAAGTGGAACTGTTAGCCGTTCAATAGCCATTGCGGGTTTCAAGGGCATCTGAAAATAAGATGGCAAGGGCATCGGCAAATAAAAGAAGTAATAAAGCGAAAACAAGTACAAGGGCATTAGAGTAATTCGTGGATTACAAATCCACTGCTCTAAAGTCGAAGTTTGAAAATCCCCGTTAGGTGAAATGTTCCGTTTGTTCGGCTGATTTTAAAATCAGTCGTTGAGTCAGCCGTTGTAACAACGGCATCAAAGAAAAAGTAAAATAACTTGCCATCTACGCGGCCCAAGCTACTTTAGCTGGTAGATAATATGAACAAACAACAAACTCGACTTTAGCCTAACATTGATTTGGACTAAAGCCATTTATGAATTCTCAATCACGATTTTTTAGTTCCGAACTCCGCATAGGCATTGAGTCAATAGTTGCAAATAGTTTTTCACAAGAAAGAAATTCTCTTTGTCGAAGTTTAATGCCGCCATCTAAGCCAATCAAAATAAGCTCGAAATGGCCATTTGCTTGTTTATACTTTTCAAATAAATTCGTTGATTTCTGTACGTTGCCTTTTGGCATTACTTGTTCATATTCATCAAATTTTAAGTGATAAACAACCAAACTTCGTTCATTCATACCCTTTTCGTTGGCTTTAAAGGCAAGCATTTGTCGTTCAAAAGATACATTATCTTCTGAGAGAATGAGTATAACCCGATTTTTCCAAAGGTGCTGTGATAAAGTTTGTGCATATAAAGCACTGAAATTTGAGAATATCATTATCAAAAAGACAAAAAACAAGTTTTTCATGTGCCTCGAATGAGTTGTGAAGATTGAATTTTGAACGAAAATACTATTTTTTTGGCTAAAGCCAAGTTTAAAATTATTTGAAACCGACAACTAAAGCTATCGACAGTTGAAAAGGTGTTACTACGGCATTGATGCAACAAGTTTACATATTTGCGTTTAGAGAACTCTTGACCCACCGTCTAAATGTAGAACATGTATGACTTACAGCAAAATTTATTAGGAGATATTGTCTTACTATCAATATTTTTTAAAAACAGAATCTTTGTTTTTGAACAGGTGTCAGGTTTTAGGAGTTGACGAAACAGTTTATTGACAATTATATATTTGCATTAAAAGATAACGTTATTTAAACACATTCAGCTACTTAATAGCACTTTTGCCGCTATCTTTTTTTACCAGTCTAACTTCTTTTTTTCCATTTCCTAAGTCAGTAATAGTATATGTATATTTCCCACCTTTGGAAATTTTCGAAGATTCTTCTGAAGAAATAATGTTTCCATCAACATCTCTAAAAATAGCATCTTTATTATTAATATTGATTGTGTTATTATTAATTTTGTTTGTCTTGCTAACTATTTTTTCGAGTCTTACTTCTTTTTTTCCATTTCCTAAGTCAGTAATCTTATATGTATATTTCCCGCCTTTGGAAATTTTCGAAAATTCATTTTGAGATATTATCTTACCATCAAAATTTATGTAAGTAGTATTTTTATGGTTTAATTTGATGGTTTTTTGTGCAAAGCAAGGAATAACATAAAATGTTATCATGATACTTAATAGTAAAATTAAATTCTTTTTCATGAGTAAATTGTTTTAATAAAATAATAATAATTTGTTTTCTTGTAATTAGCCGAATGTATTGAAATAACGTTTTCCTGTAATGCAAATAGATAATTGTAAATTAGTTAGTCGCACCTTTTAATAAGTCGAATTTTGACTAACTACTACCTATAACGTTATTTATTGGCCTTGTAACTATCCAGAAAGGTCATTTTTCTTACCATTTTGGTTTTATTTTAGACCTTAAGTATCCCACGGTCAATATCTAACAGTTTCGCAGGAAGGAAATAAGCTTATAGACCGCTATTTGGCAATAAGAAAGTTTGTCGATTAAAATTATCCTATTTCATAAGTATTAATTATTCTGTAATTTTAAAATAAAATATCATTATTGATCATTGTAAATAATTGGCAAAAAAACACATTAATCTCAATACCAAATAGTTTGGAATTCTTAATAATCTTGTAAGAAAGAATATTTTAACTATGAGCTATAATCCTCTTGAATTCTACCAAAAGGTTTTATGAATGATGGTATTGTTTTGGATTTTTTCTGGTTGGGCTAAATTTAAATTTAATCTAAATGGCAGCCATTCTTACAGTGGCCTGACGAAACAAGTTAAAAACTTATTGTTCAATAAAATTATAAAAACAAACTCAAACTCGCTCCAAACTGCCAATTTCTTGGTGCAGCGGTATTGAAATAGCGGTTTCCTACGGCGTTAATGTCATTGCCGAGGCTATATACTTCATTGAGTAGATTGTCGCCTGCGGTATAAATATTTAAACCAATTCGCTCGAAATTTTTACGATAACCAATTCTTGCATTCAATAATTTATAAGAATTGGCATAAGCCGAGTTGGCATCATTCAACGGAATTCGGTCAGTGAAATTGAGCGTTGAATTGAGATAAAAACCCATTTTTGTTTGTAAATCTACGCCCGACACCCACACTTGGCGAGGCACGCCCGTGAGTGCATTGCCCGATAAATCGGTTTTGAGTTGAAGATAGTTTTTGAAGCTATAATCATTGAAAGTATAACTCGTAAAAACTCGTAATTCTTGAATGAACTCTTTGTCTATGTTTTTAATAATCAGGCCATTTAACAATAATTCAAGTCCATTTTGGAGTGTGCTTCCTGCATTCGTAAAAATCTCCCTTCCTGTATTATCAGTGCGGCGAACGATGGTATTTTTTAAGCGAAATGAATATGCCGTAATATCAAAATTGATTCGTTTTTTTTGCAGATTTCCACGAGTACCGACTTCATAATTGATACCTTTTTCGGGAGCGAGCGATGGCACAAAAGAGCTATTCTGATAACCGCTGATATATTCCGTAACGGTTGGCGGAGAAAAACCACTGCTCACACTCGCAAAAACCGAGATTTTATCTTGTATTTTCTTCAAAAGGGCAATTCTTGGCAAATATGCCGCAGGCAATAATTTAGAAATGGACTTGATTTTCGGAGCATCAGACAAGCGAGTAAAATCATATTTAAAGCGATTATAGCTACCGCCAATCGTCAAAATGAAATTTTGTGGTAAGTCGGTTTCGAGCTGACCAAACAAGAAATAATTCCATGCCGCTACGTTATCGTTGGTCTGTAAAGTATCAATAACACCCGCTTTATTGCCAAAATTACGAATCACCCAAGCCGATTTTTGTAGTTCACCGCCAACTGTTAAGCGATTTTTCAAATTGCCGACATTAAATGAATAATTCATTCGGCTTCTTCCGCCAAAAGTCTGTTCGTTACGGATTTCATAATTCGTAATAAATGGATTTCGGAGTTCAGAAACTGTTCCGTAAATACTAGTCATGTTTGTCCATTGAGCATTTAAACGATATTCTTGCGAAACGCCAATATTGAATAATTTCTGATAAATTCCTGCTTTTTGCTGAATCGAACTTGGCAAAGTTGCCGTTGCTAAACGTGCCTGACTTGGGTCTTTTTCAAACTGTGCTTGATTCAATCCGCCTGGGGTTTGGTATTTAATATCCGAATATAAAGTACTGATATTCAATGTTTTGCTGGTCGAAACAAAATAACTCGAACGCCAACTTAGTACATCACGCACGGCCGCACTATTTTGTCGATAACCATCGGTTTGGGCGTGGGCATAACTCAGCACTGAATTGACTTTTTCGGAAGCCACATTCCACGAAACATTTCTTTTTTGCAAGCCATAACTGCCATAAGCCACGCCAGTATTGATATAATTTGTGTGGCCTTTTTGAGCATTATTTCCATCGGCTTTTGCTCCTCCGAGTAGCACAACGCCGCCAGTTCCTGCTCCGTAAATACTTCCTGCTGGGCCTTTGATTACTTCGATATTGCCGATTGTGTTCATGTCGAGCGAGTTCAGAAAAGTATTGCCATTTCCATCAGTCAGCGGAATATCATTCCAATAAACTTTTACATTCCGAACCCCAAAAGGTGAACGAAGCGAACTTCCACGAATGGCCAAACGATAACTCCCAGGCGAGCGTTCTTCCATGCGAACACCTGGCAAAGTATTGAAAACTGGCACTAAACTCATGTTTTCAAAACGTTGTATATCTTTGATAGTAAGCACATTAACCGATGCGGCTGTTTCGCTCAGCTTGCGTTCGGTTTCAAACCCCCGCACGACAACTTCGTTGAGTTGTTTGGTAGAATCAGCTTTTTGGGCGAAGGTGTTGAGTGATAGGAAAAAGAGGAAAATTATGTGTTTACATCCCCCTACCCCCTTCAAAGGGGGAGTTTGGCTCTCGTTTAAAAATCCCCCCTTTGTAGGGGCGGCAGCCGTTGCTGGGCAGGGGGGATGTTGTTGGGTAGTATTAAGCATCATTTAAAAATTAAACATGAATAGAATCGGTACAGAGCTTTTATTGAATCGAAAAAGCACCTGTATCGTATAAAGAAATAAGATTTAGGTGTAGGCTATCGGCTTGGTGTTTGAGGTTTTCCACCACATATCGTTTGTTGGAATCATCAACAATTATCAAGCCTGTTTGGAATTTGCTGAAAGCTGGACTTAGTTTCCGAACGGCATTATTTGAAAGTAGCACATAATCGGCGTTTCCTTGTAATTTACCATTGAACTTTTGCTGTAACCATAAGATTCGTTTTCCTCCAAAATCTAGAAAAGTTACGCCTTGTTTATTGGCATACTGATTTAACTCCAATTTATTTTGATTGACAACTCCGTGTTTATCATAATAGTTTTTGAGGTGGAAATTGTAGATTTTCGGATTGTTGAGCAGAGCGGTATCAGCAATAAAAGTGGCTGATTTTCCATCAATAATACTAATACCAGACTTCTTAGGAATAAAATGAAAAGTCAAGGCTTTCTGTTGGCTTTGAAAATAATCCTTCATAATATTCAAGCAAACTAAAATACTCATAATCAATAAAGTAGCTCGCAAATATTTAATTTCTGAACGAAGAAAAAAGAAAATGATTAGCAATATTGTTGCATACAAAAACAGCATTTCTGGAATCGACATCGAAAAACCTTTCAGCGTAGCAAAAGGAAGTTTTTCAACAATAAAAATGCTTTTATTAAGCCAAACGAGCGAATATTTCAAGATAAAAGTTACTATATCCGATAAAAAAGGAATTGGGGCAACCATCAATAAAAGTAAACCCGCAGGCAAAACAGCAAATGAAAAAAACGCCACAAACGGATTAGCAATCAAAAAAAATGTCGGGAATTGATGAAAATAATAAATGCTTAATGGAAAAGTAAACAACTGTGCCGAGAAACAAACACAAGTGCCTTCCCAAAGGTTTCTGATAATCGGATTGTTTGGCGTGACGAGTTGATTGAGATATGGATGCAAGAAAACTATGCCAATAATGGCCAAATACGATAATTGAAAACCTACATCTATCAACCAGTAAGGATTCCAACAAAGTAGCAAAAGTGCCGAGATAGCAAGTGTATTATAAATATTTTGTCGGCGGTCAATGGCCGTTCCGATTTGAATAAATGAAAACATCACTGTTGCTCGCAAAACAGTAGAAGAAAGCCCAGTGAAAATGGCATAGCCCCACAAAAGCAAAATTACGACCCCTGCAAAGATTTGTATGCCGTATTTTCCATGTTTTTTTATCCAACCCAACATCCAGCCGAGAAACAAAAACAAGATTCCGACATGCATTCCCGATACTGAAAGTACGTGTATTGCTCCCGAAGCGGAGTAGGCATCGAGCAGTTCATTATCAATATCGTCACGCAAACCAACGACCATCGCACTCGCTACTCCATACTCATTTGGTGTCTGAATACGAACCTTGAAAACACTATCGGCATATTGATTAGCTTTATACGAAAACTCCAAAATTTTAGAAGGAGCTTCATGCCCGATTTTGATATATTCTTGTCCCCACAAAAAATGGTGAGCGTAAACGCCTTTGTTTTGCAAAAAACGTTGATAGTCAAATTCTTCAGGATTTTTCGGAGCTTCTACCTCACGAGGCGTATCTTTTATCAGAAAAATATCGCCGTATTGGGGCTTTTCCGAATCTTGCCGATTGAAATAAAGAAGTGTTTTGCCAGTAGAATTTTGCCATTTGCCATTAACCTTTATAGCATTTACTTCAGCTTCAACTTTATAAGTTTTGGCTTTTGTTTCGGCATTTGAAATAATGATAGCTTGGTAGTGAGTAAACTGCGGCAAGTTTGTATAATGACTTGGCTGATGGATAGCGGTTTTCTGATAAGTGAGCAACCAACCAGCCAAGAAAACAATAAACATCAGCGTTGTTCCACGCAAAATTGGCTTTTTTATAAAAATTGAAGCTATGAAAACAATCAATAAACCACCAATCAAGTAATAGATATATGTTGGAGAAAACGGCAAAATAATAGCTTCCGACTGCGTAAGCAGGAAAACAGTTATTCCCAAAATAAAAAACAACAAGTATCTGACTACTGGAAAGGCGGTAAATTTCATTTTTTAATTAGTTTGTCCAGTAACCAATTTTGTATAACTTCATTTTCTTCTGGAAAAGTCCAATGACCTGTTTCTTGATATAATTTTAATTCTTTTGGTGAAGAAATAGAATTATAGGCTGCCCACATCGAAGTTGGTGGACAAGTTTCATCATTAAAGCCCATCGAATAGATACAAGGAACTTTAAGGTTTTTGGCAAAATTTACAACATCATAATAGGCAACGGTCTTGATTTTGGCTTCGGTATTATTATTCGGATTATTTTTATCGAAAATATGTGGCCAACCGCCCGCACGACCTTTCAAATAACCAACCATGTCGGACATTGCTGGGTAAGTTGGAGCTGCCCATTTCACACGAGAATCAAGAGCAGCCGTAATAATCGACAAAGCTCCGCCCTGACTTCCACCTACTACTGCTAAGTTTGTGCCATCAAATTGAGGTAAACTCACCAAAAAATCATTGGCACGTACACAACCCATAAATACTTTTTTATAATAATATTGCTCACGATTATCCAAATTGTATGTCCAATAACCACTAAGTGCGGCCGCTGCTAAATCGGTATAAACGCCTAAATCCATCGTTACAGGAATTCCATGAATGCCAATTTCTAAGGTAATTACTCCTTTTTCGGCATTTCTCACATCACCTGCATACGGACGCACGCCTGCTCCTGGCACACGTAACAAAGCTGGATATTTTCCTTCTTTTTTTGGAACGCACAAGATTCCATATAAGCGAGTAGTGCCTCCTTCTTTATAATTTTGAAGATTTAGATGATAAACATTTACCGTTTCGGTGCATCGTTCGGGCAGCAAAGTCATTTTTGCATCCATTGGCACTTTTGCGAGACTTGCCTTCGCTTTATTCCAAAATTCAGTAAAATCACTCGGCATTTCTACTGCTGGCTGAATTTTTTCGGGTTCAAAAGCGGACGTTGCCAGATTTCGGTATTCTTTACCGTCAACTTTTGCAATAACAGTACAACGTAAAAACCCCGAAGTTGTCATTGTTCCACCATCGAGTTTTATCACGCCGTCTTTCAAAACTGCACTATCTTTCTTGGTTTCAAATCTTTCTGGCCCAATTTGGTAGGTAATTTTAGTATTTTTTACTGGATTTCCCCATTTCAGAACTGTTACAGAGAAAGTTACTTTTTCGCCAATTTTATACGTCCAATCTTCATGATCGGGTGCAACAATTACTTTTATCATTTGTGTAGTAGGTTGGGCAAAAGCCAAACTACTGACAAGCAAAAAAGAGAGAATGTAAACGAGTTTTTTCATTGATTATAAAAATTTTAGGTTGATTGTTTTTTAAAATTTAACAAGGATAGAGACTTCTATTTTATCAAATAAGGTCTTATAATTTTTGTCCATGCTGCGTATCCTGGAGGTTTCATGTGCAGGCTATCACCCACGAAATAATCACCATTGATACTGCCATTCGGGCGATACATCGCAGGGCGGATATCAATATAAATAAAGTTTTTATGCTTTTTGATATAATCCTCAATCATGGCATCGGCTTTAGCAACTTTTGACCAATCAGCTTTTCTTGAAATCGAAGGTTTCATCGAAATATAGTAAACTTTGGTTTTGGGCAGTTGATTCTGAATCAAAGTGGCCAATTCGGCAAAATTATCGAAAACCTGTTCAGAAGTTCTTTGTGGTTTTCCCATGAAAAGGTCATTTTCGCAGTAAAGAACAATTGTTTTTGGCTTATACAGCACGAGCATTCGTTCGGCATAATAAGTCATTTCGGGAAAAGTTGCCGACCCAAAACCATGATTGATAACTGAAAGCGGAGAAAAATCTTCTTTCAAAGTTTTCCAAAGCCTGATGCTTGAACTTCCATAAAAAACGGTTTGTCCTTGCAATTTTTCTAAACCAATTTCGGCATCTTTTTTTTCATAATTCACAATCTCACTTTCAAGTCGATTGACTCTATAATCAACCTCATCGGGCGGTGCAATCGGTGTAAAAGTTATCGTACGTTGGCAAGCGATTGTGAGTAAACACAAAAAAATAGGAAGAAGTAAAGTCTTTTTTATCATGAGTTTTGTTAAGGTAAAATTTATTGAAGAAAAATAGATAATCAAAAATACAGAAAACACGATTGGTTTTCTAATTTATTATCGTTCAAATCCTTGAAAATCAAATCATGTAAATCTAATAATCTTTTTTAATCGTATCGAAAATGATTTAGCTTTGTATTCAAAATATAGACATAATGAACCAAAACATAGACAAACTTTATAAGATTGCTCAAAAAGAGGAACGTTTGATAATTGGATTAATGTCAGGTACTTCGATGGATGGACTTGATGTGGCTTTATGCAAGTTTCGTGGCAGCGGTGGAAAAACCGAAGTAAATATCATAGCTTTTGAAACCGTTGGTTTTAATGAAAACATTAAAGACGAAATCCGCAAGATTTTTGCAAAATCTACCATTGATTTTCAGCAATTATGCGTGCTAAACCCTTGGATTGGGAATCTTCATGCCCAAATCATCAATGATTGTTTGAAAAAATGGAATGTAAATCCTGAAGACGTTGACCTGATCGCTAGTCATGGACAAACGGTTTTTCATGCCCCAAAAATCCTTCATGGACTTGAAAAATTTCCTAATGCCACACTTCAAATTGGCGATGGCGACCACATTGCCGTGAAAACGGGTATCATTACATTCTCAGATTTTCGTCAAAAACATTGTGCAGCAGGTGGCGAAGGAGCTCCGTTGGCGGTTTATGGTGATTACTTGATTTTTTCAAAACGAGATGAAAATCGCATTTTATTAAATATAGGAGGCATCGCCAATTTTACGTATTTATCAGG
>CAMAQF010000092.1 GCA_945860265.1 Emticicia agri
CACAAACTAAAACGTCGAAAGAGAAGTAAATTGGAATTTGCAAAGTACAAATTGTCGCACAAAAAAAAGTCTCGACCTTCGACTTAGCTCAGGCACCGAGACAATTTTTATTTACAATCTGTATGCTATCGACCTCTTATTGTTGACTAATTCTTATTTTTTAGCAATTCTATAAAGGCGACCTTGGTCAGTAAAGAGCTCGCTTTGTGCTATTTCTCTGATGCCGTTGTAACAACGGCTGACACAACGACTGATTTTAAAATCAGCCGAACATCTATCTTTTGCAAACACTAAGGCAAGTGGGTATTTGGACTTCTTTCAATTCAGGCTCAATATGTTACTCTGACTTTTGCATTATCGGCACATCAAAATAAAATTAACCCAAAAATACCCAAAAGCTATTGTTGAAATACTAGCAACAAAGAATATTTTTGATTAATTATTCGACACAATGGAGACAACACTGTAAGCAAAAATCTAAAGTAATAATCAAGGTAAAGTGCCGAATGTTGAGCAAACAAATGATATTTATGAAAAATTTATTTGGCTTAATCTAGTAACAAATTTTCATGCCCTACAAAACCGAATTTATATAGAAATTCTTCCCGAAAAACTCTTACTATATGAAATGTATAATGAGGCAGTTTTTCAGAAATTAAAGACAATTTTTAATGAAAATTTCGTCGGAAATCTCAAATCCGAGCAAAAATACATTCCGATTTTAATTAGTAATAAAATGTATAAAACAAACGAAACCATTCAAAATAGAAATACAAAAAAAGGTGATTTTGTTTCGTTAAATCAGCTAATTGAAATCACAAATAAACAAGATTATAAATCGTATTTTCAAAGCAAAGAAGGTGCATATATTCCATTTAATTTTTCAGAGAAAGACATTACAAGAAAGTATTAAAAGTATAATTTCAAAAAGCCATGGATTAAACGTTAGTTTTTCAGAAAGTTTTTTAAAATCAGTCAATAATGCAAGAATTATTATTGATTTTGGCAGTGGCTATTGTGTTGTTATATTTTATTTTAGTTGCCCAATTTAAGTCGCATATACAGCCATTTATTGTCATGCTGACTATTACTTTTGGCATTACAGGGGCGTTGTTTACTCTTTGGCTATTCAACGATAGCCTCAACATTATGTCAATTATTGGATTAGTAGTTTTGATTGGGATTTTAGACAATTATTACATCATGAAAATTGACACCATGAATCGCTCTGTTAATTCAAATAGAATAATTGAAACCATTAAATCCTCATGCGAAAAGCGACTAAAATCTCAAATAATGATAATTTTGACTACCATTTTTGGGGGGTGCCCGTACTTGATATCTGTGGACATGGTTCAGAATTACAAAAGCCCATCGCCTTGTCAGTCATTGGCGGAATGTGCTTGGGCTTATTTATTTCACTCAGTTTTATACCTTTGATTTATTGGTTTGGTAGCAACAAACGCAAGAATAATATTTGAAAACAAATTCGGGATTTTATTTTTACCTATTTTTGTCAGTAAATATGAAATTAAACAAATATGCTTAACTCAGAATGGCAAACCGCCAAAGAATACAAAGATTTAACTTATAAAAAGCGTAATGGCGTGGCAAGAATTGCCTTTAATCGCCCAGAAGTTCGCAATGCTTTTCGTCCGAAAACAGTTTTTGAACTCATTGATGCCTTTGAAGATGCTCGAAATGATGCTTTGATTGGTGTAGTATTACTTTCGGCCGAAGGTCCTGCACCAAAGGATGGTGTTTGGGCGTTTTGTAGCGGTGGCGACCAACGTGCCAGAGGAAAAGATGGATACAAAGATGAAAAGGGGGTAGGACGTTTGAATATATTGGAAGTTCAGCGTCAGATTCGTTTCATGACAAAACCCGTAATTGCCGTTGTGCCAGGTTGGGCAGTTGGTGGTGGGCACAGCCTTCACGTGGTTTGTGATTTGACGATTGCCAGCAAAGAATATGCTATTTTTAAACAAACTGATGCAAACGTAGCTAGTTATGATGCTGGTTATGGTTCTGCGTATTTGGCTCGCCAAGTTGGGCAGAAGCGTGCAAGAGAGATTTTCTTTTTGGGCAGAAATTATTCGGCACAAGAAGCATTGGATATGGGAATGGTCAATGCCGCTGTACCGCACGATGAATTAGAAGATACTGCTTACCAATGGGCCCAAGAGATTTTGGAGAAGAGTCCGATGGCTATCAGAATGTTGAAATACGCATTCAACATGATTGATGATGGCTTGGTCGGGCAACAGATTTTTGCTGGCGAAGCCACTCGCTTAGGCTACATGACAGAAGAAGCCCGTGAAGGCCGCGATGCTTTCTTAGAAAAACGAAAGCCAGATTATGATCAGTTTCCGAAGTATTCGTAATTGGTTATTTGTTAATTGTAGAAAATACATACACAAAGCCGCAGTTTAATTTTTAAACTGCGGCTTTTTATTAGGCAAAAAATATGATTTTTAAGGATTTATAGATTTCTAATAACAAGTAACTAATAATCATTCAACCAAATACTACTGTCCAATTTGCTCTAGTTTTTTGTGAAATCTCCACGAAACAGGAATCTCGTTCTTTGTGCGTGCAATGCGTAAACGATACCCACGAGCATTGCCTTGTACTTTGTGAATACCACGCATATTGACTACAAAATTGCGGTGTAAACGCACAAATTGAGGGTGTGCGGACAATTCTTTTTCTACTTGTGCTAATGGAGTCTGAACTGTTGTTTTTTCAATGCCCATTAGGCTTTGCCAGTAGAAATCTGTCGAATCCTTTGAAGTTTCGGCATAAATCAATTGGTTTGGGATTAAACTTAATTTTTGTCCAATTTCGCCAAAAACCATTACAGGAAACAACTGTTTGCTGGCTGGAGGATTGATAGACTCTAAGCTATTATTGATGTTTTCGGCAGTTGTAGTAAACTTATTATGAAATAAATTCTGCTGTATAAAAGTAGTAATCGTAATCGGAATGATAGCGATGGAAACTGCTTTGAGAATATCAATAAACGTAAAAGTTGTAATGTTGAAATAATTGCTATACACCATTATTAAAGTTCCTACAATTAAAATGGTTGCTGAAAGATGCACAACTTGGCGTGCTACCGTCCATTGTTGGTCATTATAAAAATTGGAAAGTATCATTGGCAAAACGAATTTCGCTATTAACATTCCCAGGTAAGCAACTACGCCAAAGCCAATCAAATAAAGCGTTTTAGAACTATTTGCAAATTCTGAAATACCGAAAGGCTGAACACCAACTGCTACAATTGCAATAAATAAACCTACCAAGAGAGAAATAATAAAGCCTCTAAACGAACTGATAGATGTAGCCATTGGCTTCTTAAATGATGCAATAAATGTTTCTATAATTTGGCTTGTACGGCTAAAAAAATTTCGTAAAATATTCATTTTTAAATTCAATAAAATTTTTGTTGGAACCAAAAATAGTTGTTTTTATTTAATACTTAAAAACTATACCAATATTCGGGGTACAAATATAGCATATTAACAATTGAAAATTATTATCATTTTCTAATCAAAGAACTTTCTCTTTGCTGGTAATCAGGCTTTTATTTAATCAACTCAACCCAGCCCTTGATGGTTGTTGGTACTTCGTCTGCTTTATCTAAACGCTGAATAACTACTTGGGCTACATAAAAATATGTTCCTGAAGACAAGTCAAGTCCATTGCTTGTCTTACCATCCCAGTTAAGCGAATCGCCGCTCGATTCATAGATTTTCACTCCATAACGATTATAAATTTCAATACTAATAGTCTTTATAAACGCTGAGCAAGTCATCGGAGTAAAGGTGTCGTTTTTGCCATCACCATTTGGGGTGAGTACATTTGGTAGCTCGACAATCGGACAGTTATCTTTACATATAATATTGCTTGGTACACTTTCAATATTCAAACGATTGACGGCCGTAATATAATAACATCCCGCAAAACCATCTTGTAAAGGCTTCACGTGCGTAAAAGAAGTTTCACTTGCTGAAACTGCCGCTAAAAACTTCAGTTGCTCATCTTTATAGCGAGCATAATAAATATTATATTTTAGAATATCAACTCTGCATATTATTCCACCAGCACTTTGTGGAGTTCGCCAGCTAAATTTATTTGAAATACTACTGGCTTCACAAATCCCTTTTCGGTCGAGGTTTTGGCAGCCGATTTCTTCCGAACTAAACGTAGGCGGACAAGGGGGCGTATTATCAATTGGTGTACCGCAAGCCACTTGCGATAGATTATTGAGCAAACCGAATTGAGGAAAACGAGCATAAACTCCTGTGGTTTCTACTTTGTAGCAATAAGAAGTATCAACTTTCATTTGAATCGTACTTGTGCCATCATCAGGGAATCTATCTATGCCATCGTCAAGATAGGTATATGTATTTACTGCACCAACCGATACTTCAGCTATAATATTAAAACTACCCGGTCTTGTGCGAGACTCTCGGTAAACACGATGTTTGCGGTTATCGTTGTTCCATGGCACATTGGCTTGCCAATTAATTCTGACTTTTTGAGCGTCGGAAGTCGCTACTAATCTTACACTACTTGCGACTTGGCTTTCGGCCAAAACCTTATCGTTTTCATACAAAAATGCTACCTTATACGTATAGCCACTTTGTATAGTATTTAATCCTCCATCAACAAAAACAGTATCAGCTACTCCTTTTCTTACTTTGGTTGAAATGCTCGTTACGAGTTGAAAAATACCCCCATTGATACCCGAGGCACGGTAGAGTTTATATTGATAAGGGCCTTTATATTCGGTTGAGTCAAACCCTAAGGGGCGAGTCCATTTTATATTGATTCTACCAGTTTGAGCATCAGTACTTTCGATACTTACATTGGTTAGTACAGGTGCTCTTTGTGGTAATTCGCTGCCAACACAAGCCTCATTTGAAGGCACACTTGGAATAGAAACAAAATCAGAAGCTGCCAAACTAGCTACAAGACTATAACTATAGATTTTACCGTTTTGAGATTTGGTATCAAGGAAAAAAGTGTCTTTTACAGAAATTCGGGCAACTTCTACAAAACCTAAGGATGCTGGTAAACCGACCTCGCATTGAGCTGGAATATAATTTGAACAGCCCTCTTTTCGATAAACAATCATTTCGGCATTTGTAATACTACAATCAGGATATTGTTGCCAACGAAGTTCCACTCCTCGTTCGGTATTCTTAGCCGACAACCCCCTCGGTCTAGGCGGAATTACCTTGATTTTTACAGTTCTGGTATCGGTTAATTGTACTGCAAATCTACCTGGGAAGTCTTCAACCTTAAACAATACATCGTAAGTTTGCCCTCGTACGTGCTTACAGTTAGTTTCCCAAGTGAAAGTGCCCGAAGCAGGGCTTTTTTGTGGAATATTAAGCGGAATAAATTTAGCTTCTAATGGTGCTACAAAACTGGCTACTCCACCAGAAGCATCCCGGTTATAAACTCCACTATTTGTTGTAATTTTTATATTATTATTATCACCATCAATGGCAGATACTTTAAACTCTATTTTTTGTCCAGCTTCTACACAAATTTGATTCGGTACAGTCAGAAGCGGCCGTTTATTAGGCGTTTCAACCACAATAATTTGCATATCTCGGGTAATTTCCCCGATTTTAGAATACTGCCCGTTTGCTCCCTTTCGCCATTCTTCAATAATAAAGGCCACATTTATTTGATACTGTGGCGTTGTCCATTTACCAGGAGCATCCCAAATCAAATCGCCTGTGGTAGGATTTATTTTAAAACTTGAAGGTCCCGAGCCATCCTCGGAAAGTAAATTTGTTCCAAGTGAGGCAGGGTCTTTATAACCCCCAATAAATTCTCCAGCCCCAGACCCTTCACCAAAATCTCGTTTAGGGGTCGTTAGGCGATAAGCCAAGCTATCACCATCAGCGTCAAATGCACCGGGGTTGTGAATGAATTTCTTGCCCACGCCAGCCGTATCAATCGGGATATTTAATAGGACAGGAGTATTATTTAAACCTAAAGCACCATTTACAACAATTGTGGTTTCGACAAAAAAACTAATTTCATCAGTTCGCCCTGGCAAATTGACAGTGTTTACGTTTCGATTTGAAATGGCACAAGTAATTGAATACCTACCTTGAGCGGGAAACGTAAATGTTGTATCATATACATTACACATCGTTGAGGCATTGATGAGCGTTTTTTTCTTTCGTTTTACCGTATAAAGCGACACTCCTGTTACCCCAAAGTAGAAATTGACCGTATTTTGCCCTTCGTTGGCAGTCACACCATTTATTTGGTCAGTATATGTTGTTAGCGTAACTCTATATGTAAGACTCGTATTCGAGATTCTTTTTGCCGTAATCTCTCCTGCCCGAATATGGGTTGCCCTCGCGTTGGAAATTGCTAAAAGACCGATGATAAATGAAAAAAGTATAGATTTCAATGCTTTCATAAACAAATGATTAGGATTCACATAAACTTAAACGAAAAATACGTAATCCTTGTGTTAATATTGAATAGTTTTTTTGAAAACAATTTTACAAAACAAAAAGTTAGATTTTAGAATAATAATAAATTATCAAAAAAGTAAAAAATTTTATTGATTCTAAGCTATTTGTGGCTTACTTTTGGGCGTTGAAAATAATTGTACTTTTCAAAGGAATGTAAAATTCATCAATTGTTCATTAAAATTATCAGATAAGGCTATGTTTTGGCTCACAAAAACGTTAACAAGTTCAATTGGAAAGAAAGTCCTTATGTCACTTACAGGACTTTTTCTTTGTACTTTTCTATTAGTCCATCTTATTGGAAACTTACAACTTTTCAAGTCCGACGGTGGCTATGCTTTCAATAAGTATGCTGTATTTATGACAACTTTCACACCTATTAAAGTTATTTCTTACGCTAATTATTTTTTGATTTTATTCCATGCTTTTTGGGGACTATATCTCGAATATCAAAACCGAAAGGCTCGTCCTGTTCGTTATGCAGTTGTAAAAAATCAATCTTCGTTTTCAAGCCGCAACATGGCAATTCTCGGAACAATCCTTTTGGTATATATTGTTGTTCACATGGGCGATTTTTGGTACAAATTCCACAATGAGCCACTTCCTTATATACAATATACTGAAAACGTAACTACAGGACAGGTTGTATCAAAAACATTGGATAGTGGTTATATTCAAGAAGTAAAAATGGCAGAAATGACCGATGCAGTTGCTGGAACTCATTCTGTTATCGTAAAAGATTTATATAAAGAGGTAGCAACAGCCTTCCAAAACCCTTTATTAGTGATTTTTTATATCCTCGGAATGTTTGCTGTTGCTTATCATTTGTATCATGGATTTCAAAGTTCATTCCAAACATTGGGTTGGAATCACCCAAAATATACACCTTTGGTTAAGTTTATAGGAACTTGGGTTTTTGCAATCGCTATTCCTTTGGGTTTTGCAGCAATGCCGATTTTCTTTTTCTTTAAATAATATTTAATAGCTTATTGATTTTAATAGACTAATTGATAATAAATACGATGTCAAATAAATTAGATGCCAAAATTCCAGAAGGTCCGATAGCAGACAAATGGACAAAGTATCGTTCAACTGTACCATTAGTAAATCCAGCTAATAAGCGTAGCTTGGAAATTATTGTCGTTGGTACAGGTTTAGCAGGAGCATCGGCTGCTGCCACATTAGCCGAAATGGGTTATAAAGTGAAAGCATTCTGTTTTCAAGATTCACCCCGTAGAGCTCACTCTATTGCTGCTCAAGGTGGAATCAATGCTGCCAAAAATTATCAAAATGATGGTGACTCTGTTTACCGTTTGTTTTATGATACAATCAAAGGTGGTGACTACCGATCAAGAGAAGGAAACGTACATCGTTTGGCCGAAGTTTCGGGTAGCATCATCGACCAATGCGTAGCTCAAGGTGTGCCTTTTGCTCGTGAATATGGTGGACTTTTATCAAACCGTTCGTTTGGTGGTACACAAGTACAACGTACTTTTTATGCTGCTGGACAAACTGGTCAACAATTATTACTCGGAGCTTATTCGGGTCTTGAGCGTCAAGTTGGTATCGGTAACGTAACCATGTACACTCGCCACGAAATGCTTGATGTGGTAACAATTGATGGTAAAGCTCGAGGAATTATTGCAAAAAACTTAGTAACTGGCGAACTTGAGCGTCACTTTGGACACTCAGTATTGCTTTGCACAGGTGGCTACGGAAACGTATTCTATTTGTCAACCAATGCAATGGGTAGCAACGTAACTGCCGCTTGGAAAGCTCACAAGAAAGGGGCAAATTTTGCTAATCCTTGTTATACACAAATTCACCCTACTTGTATTCCAGTATCGGGTGATCACCAATCGAAACTCACTTTGATGTCAGAGTCATTGCGTAATGATGGTAGAATTTGGGTTCCTAAAAAACAAAATGATACTCGTCTCGGAAATGATATTCCAGAAGAAGAAAGAGATTATTATTTGGAGCGTCGTTATCCCGCTTTCGGAAACTTAGTTCCTCGTGATATTGCCTCACGTGCCGCCAAAGAGCGTTGCGATGCAGGTTATGGTGTTGGTGCATCAAAAATGGCAGTTTATCTTGATTATGCTTACGCTATTGAGCGTTATGGCAAAATTGAAGCAAATAAGAAGAACATGCACAATTCTTCAAAAGAGGAAATTAGTGAAATGGGCAAGGCCGTTGTGAAAGAAAAATACGGTAACTTGTTTGATATGTACAAGCAAATCACAGGTGAAGACCCCTACGAACTACCTATGAGAATTTATCCTGCGGTTCACTATACAATGGGTGGACTTTGGGTTGATTATAATTTAATGACAAACGTTCCAGGGCTTTATGCTTTGGGTGAAGCTAACTTCTCTGACCACGGTGCAAACCGTTTGGGTGCAAGTGCTTTGATGCAAGGTTTGGCCGATGGTTATTTCGTTATTCCTTACACAATTGGTTCGTATCTTTCAAGCGAAATTCGTACAAAAGCAATTCCAACTGACCATCCAGCCTTTGTTGAGGCAGAAAAAGCTGTTCAAGAAAGAATTACTAAATTGTTGAACATCAAAGGAAAGCAATCACCAGAATCATTCCACAAGCGTTTGGGTAAAATCATGTGGGAAAAATGCGGAATGGCTCGTAGTGAAAAGGGCTTGAAAGAGGCAATCGCAGAAATTCAAGCCTTGAAAAATGAGTTTTGGTCGGACGTACGTATTTTGGGTGATGCTGATGAGTTCAACCCTGAGCTTGATAAAGCTGGTCGTGTGGCTGACTTTATCGAACTCGGAGAATTGATGTGTGTTGATGCCCTAAATCGTAACGAATCTTGCGGAGGTCACTTCCGTGAAGAATATCAAACTGAAGAAGGCGAAGCATTGCGTGATGATGAGAATTATATGTATGTATCGGCATGGGAATATGAAGGTGAAAGCAAGTGGAACCTCAATCCAGAACCCTTGGTTTACGAAAATATCAAAATTGCCCAACGTAGCTATAAATAGAATTTAGTGTGCTGATTTACTAATGTGCTGATGTGCCAATTATGGTTATATTTTTTAATTATTATTTGGAATAGGTTTATGTCATCATTACATTAATCAAAATAAGTAATACTATTTTAAGCATTAATAAAATATATGGAGAATGATAGACCTGATAATTTAATTGTAAATAAAACGATTGAATTATCACTCCAAATTATTGATTTTTGCGATGTTTTAACGGTACAAAACAAAAAAGTAGTCAGCAATCAACTTTTGAGGAGTGGAACATCAGTTGGAGCAAACGTCTGGGAGGCACAATCGGCAGAAAGTCGAGCAGATTTTATTCATAAAATGAAAATTGCCGCAAAAGAAGCAGATGAATCTGAATATTGGTTAATTCTTTGTAATAAAGCTAAAAGTTATCCAAATTGTCCTGAAATACTTTTAGAGATAAAGACTATTCAAAAAATTTTATCAAAAATAATCAGTTCATCAAAAAATAATTAAGTAATTGTTCCTTAATTAGCACATAGGCAAATCAGCACATTGGCACATTAAAAATGTCATTTTAGAGATTAATAATCATTAGAAAATATATTCCAATGGAAGGAAATATGAATCTCACACTAAAAGTGTGGCGTCAAAAAAATAAAAAAGTAAATGGAAAACTTGAAACTTACAAAGTTGCAGGTATTTCTGAAGATATGTCGTTCTTAGAAATGTTTGATGTTTTAAACGAACGTCTCGTTTCAGAAGGAACAGAACCAATTTCATTTGACCACGATTGCCGTGAAGGTATTTGTGGAATGTGCAGTATGTATATCAATGGTCAACCGCACGGCCCATTGCAAGGGGTAACGACTTGTCAATTGCACATGCGTAGCTTTAAAGACGGTGATACTATTGTGGTAGAGCCTTGGAGGGCAGTAGCATTCCCAGTTATAAAAGACTTAGTTGTTGATAGAAGCTCGTTTGACCGTATAATTGCATCGGGCGGTTTTGTATCTGTAAATACAGGTAATGCACAAGATGGAAACTCATTGCCAATTCCGAAAGATGATGCTGATAAAGCATTTATGGCTGCGGCCTGTATTGGTTGTGGGGCGTGTGTATCAGCTTGTAAAAATGCGTCGGCGATGCTATTTGTTTCTGCAAAAGTTTCGCAATTGTCTTTATTACCGCAAGGTCAACCAGAGCGTCAAGACCGTGCCATGAAAATGGTCGCTCAGATGGATGCTGAAGGTTTTGGTACTTGTACAAACACTGGTGCTTGTGCAGCTGAATGCCCGAAAGAGATTTCTCTCGAAAATATCGCTCGCTTAAACCGTGAATATCTCGGAGCAAGTTTAGGTTCTACGAACTAGGAGTTATAAATTATATCAAAAAGCCCTGTTTTCTGCAAATAATTGTAGAAAATAGGGCTTTTTCCTTAAGAAATGATTTTATGCTTCAACCAGATTAACGAAAGAACCATAAGGTTTAAATTTTTCATCAGCCGATATAATGGGAAGATTCTCAGAAATGGCAGTTGCAATTATTAATCGGTCAAAAGGGTCGGGGACGCCCAGTCTTTGTGGTCTGATAGTAACGGGACATTATCATTAGCTAAAAAATGTGTGTGTGAAATAGGGATAAATTGAAATTTATCTTCATTTGCTACCAAAATAATATCATTTAGATTGGCATATAATTTTTGTAATTTGTTGATTTTCTGTTTGATAGCTATTTCATACAAAGTAATATCGCTCACAAATATTTTATTATTTGTATCTGTTAATATCGTCCGTACACTTGGTTTTAGTTGTTTATCATTCAATTGAAACCATATTAAAATTTGAGTATCAATAAGGTATTTCATTACATATAATCTTTTAAATCGTCCAATGGGTCATTGAAGTCATCAGGAATAGACATAGTTTTTCCTTCTAAATGGGATAAACGTAAAAGCCCACCAGGTACTCTCTTTTGAAGTAGTTTTGGCTTTTTCTCATTCAAAAAAGTAACCAAAACCTCTGATTTTTCAATATTGGGTGCTAGTTCAGAAAAAGTTAGCACACCGTTTTCATAAATACCTTTAATTGAAGTGTACATAATCGAATTTGTTTTTTACAAATCAAACAAAAAACTATATCAAAACAGTTCATAATAAGAAAAGTCCCCGTGTCGCAAGAAACAGGGACTTTTTATTTATTGTAGGAAATGGTAGTTTTGAACTATTCATTCATTCGCTCATTCACTCATTCAAAATTAATCTTACGCATAAGTATTCAACATTACAGGCATAACAAGCATCAATGTATCTTCATTCTCAGTTTTCTCAATAGGGATAATTAAACCTGCACGATTAGGCTGAGACATTTCCAACGAAATATTTTTCACACTCAAATTATTCAACATTTCAATCAAAAACTTAGCGTTGAAACCAATTTCCATCTCTTCACCATCATACTCGCATGAAATTTTTTCAGTTGCTTCATTTGAGTAATCCAAATCTTCGGCCGAAATAACCAATTCATTCTTTGAAACTTTCAAACGAATCTGATGCGTAGTTTTATTGGAGTAAATAGAAATACGTTTTAAAGTACTCAATAATTCTGTGCGTTCGATGCGTAATTTATTTGGGTTGCTCTGTGGAATCACATTCTCATAATCTGGGAAACGCTCATCGATCAAACGACAAATCATTTTGATATGACCAAAACTAAAGAACGCATTTGAATTACTAAACTCCGCCCTTACTGGTATAATTTCTGCTGGAAGTGATGATTTTAATAAATTTAGGGCTTTACGAGGCAAAATCATTGTCGTACTATTCGGTGAAGTCATATCTTCACGGCGGTAGCGAATCAAACGGTGACCATCGGTAGCCACAAACGTAGTCGAACTTTCAGATACTTGAACAAACACCCCAGTCATTGCTGGACGTAAATCATCGGTACTTGTAGCAAAAATTGTATTAGCAATCGCAGATGCAAGCATATCAGAATTCATTTCGATACTGAATGTACGATTTACTTGCGGTACGCGAGGAAAATCCATAGAATTTTCTCCCGCCAATTTATAACGACCATTAGACGTTACTAATTCAGTACCAAAAGTTTCTTCATCAATATTTATTTGAACAGGTTGCTCGGGCAAGCTACGTAAAGTATCGAGCAACAAACGTGCTGGTACCGCAAACGAACCACTATCACTAGACTCTACTTCAAATTCTGTAATCATAACCGTTTGCATATCAGATGCCGTAACGGTCAAATTGTTTTTATCTAATTGGAACAAAAAGTTTTCGAGAATCGGAACAATCGGATTGCTAGCAATTACACCATTGATTGTCGAAAGGTGCTTTAGTAATGTAGATGATGAAATAATAAATTTCATAGGTTTTATGGTTTTTTCTATTTATGCTTCAATTTTTAATCTAGTCACGAAAATTATGCCAATTTTATCGGCACAGAATAAGTTGGTAAAAGTAGTGAAAATTATAATTATCACAAAGAAAAAAGACTACTGGTTTCCCAATAGCCTTAATATGATGATGAAGTCCCAAATACTCGTATTAAAGTACATTAAGACTGCTCTGAACCAATGTTTTTGCTAGCAATGCAAATTTTACTCTATCTGGAACTCTTATACGTTCATGTTGAATGCGATTCGCGGCTGTTTGCTTGATTTTTCCAAAAAGTTTCAGATAATAAACATAAGCCAAATATACGCCTTTTTTTGCACCTTCAGGCAAACCCATGATTCCTCGGTAAGCATTATCAAAATCTTGTTGAATATCAGCTTCAATAATTGCCTTAGCTTCTACATCAAAATTCTCGAAATCAACACCGGGGAAGTAAACTCGGCCACGCTCGCTAAAATCACTTTTCAAATCTCGTAAAAAGTTCACTTTCTGAAAAGCAGCTCCAAGGCTACGAGCATCGGATTTTAGTTGATCATAAAAAGCTTCGTTTCCTTCACAAAATACTCTCAAACACATCAAACCAACTACTTCGGCAGAACCATAAATGTACTCATTGTAGCCGTCGGCATCATAAGCGATATTATACAAATCCATTTCCATGCTATGCAAAAACGCTTCAATCAATTCACGCTCAATATTGTATTTTCTAACAATCTTTTGGAATGAATGCAGAACAGGATTCAAACTAATACCTTCCTCAATCGCAAGGTAAGTTTCATCTTTGTAGCGGTCAAGCAATTTTTTCTTATCGAAACCATGAAAAGTATCTACAATTTCGTCGGCATATCTCACAAATCCATAGATGCCAAAAATTGACTCATGGAATTTCTTATCAAGCGTCTTAATACCCAACGTAAAGGAAGTACTATAAAGCTCCGTAATGAGTTTACTACAACCAAAAGTTGTTTTTTCATACAAATCCAACATTATATTTCTTCGTTCAAACTGTTAGGGAAAATAGATTTTAAAGATTCTAAAAATACAATATTTTTATTCAAAATTATGATAAACATCATTGCAAAATACTTTTAAGAACCAAGGTACATTATTAAACTGACAAAGTTAAAAAGTGTTTACAGTTTGTTAATATAATTTTTGTTAATATTTAAAACATTTTCTTTCATCACTTGTTTTGCCACAACCAAACCTGAAATCAACGAAGGAGGAACTCCAGGCCCAGGAACTGTCAGTTGACCAGCATAATAAAGGTTATTTACTTTTTTGTTTTTCAGACTTGGTTTCAAAAATGCCGTTTGCATCAATGTGTTTGCCAAACCATAAGCATTACCTTTGTACGAATTATACTCGTTTTTGAAATCATCAACCGCAAAACTTCGCTTATATACTACGTGGCTTCTAATATCATGTCCCACGTAATTTTCTAGCCTGTCCATTACTATATTATAGTATTTTTCTCTTATTTCTTCTTTGTCTTCCAAGTCAGGAGCAATCGGAATCAAGATAAATAAATTTTCCGAACCTTCGGGAGCAACACTGGTATCTGTCTTTGATGGGGCTGAAGCATAAAACAAAGGCTTCGATGGCCATTTTGGATTAGTATAAATCTCATCGGCATGGATATTGAAATCTTCATCAAAAAATAAATTATGATGTGTCAACTTATCAATTTTTCGATTTACACCCAAATAGAATAGAAGAGACGACGGAGCCATCACTTGCTTGTCCCAATGCTTTTCGTTATAATTTCGAGTATCGTCTGATAATAGTTTATCCTCGATATGATGATAATCTGCTCCACCAATTACAACATCAACCTCGTATTCTTCTTTGGTCGTAATCACCTTTTTAGCTTGCTTTCCATCTACAACTATTTTAGTAACAGGTTCGCTCAGCTTAAACTTCACACCTTTCTCTTTTGCCAAAGATACCATACCTTTAATAATCTCGTGCATTCCACCCATTGGGTACCACGTACCGAGAGCAATCTCAGCATAATTCATCAAACTATATAGAGCAGGAGTATTCTGTGGAGTAGCTCCCAAAAATAAAATTGGAAACTCCATTAATTGTAGCAAACGTTCATTTCTAAAAAACTTACGAATATGTTTTCCAAACGAAGCAAACAAATCAAGACTTATGGCCTTTGATGCTAATCGAATATCAAAAAACTCAGTTATCGAAATACTTGGTTTCCACACAAACTCCCCGATACCCACATCATACTTATATTTAGATTCTTCCAAAAAATCACGTAACCTTGTGGCACCACCAACTTCAATGCTTTCAAAGAGTTCTTCAAGTTTCTGCATATTAGCAGGTAGTGATATTTCTTCATACTTATTAAATATAACTTTATATGAAGGGTCAAGTCTCACCAAATTATAATAGTCCGAAGGTTTTTTGTTAAACTCAGCAAAATAGCGTTCAAAAATATCGGGCATCCAATACCAGCTTGGCCCCATATCAAAAACAAACCCCTGCTCGTTAAATACCCTCGCTCTACCACCAGCCATCGAATTCTTTTCAACAACGGTAACATCGTAGCCTTCATCGGTCAATTTTGTAGCAGCCGATAATCCAGCAAAGCCCGCACCAATAACAATAACCTTTTTCATAAAAAACATTAAACATTTCGTGAAACATACCTAAGCTAATGAACGCCACATAACTTAACGCAAAATACAACTATATAATGAATTACCATATACATAGGAGCCAAACTTTAACAATATATAAAATAACATTTACTACTTGTTAAAGAGAGAAATGCACGATTGAATACATTATATATAGTGGAAATATAAATGGTTTACTACAAATGAAAAACCCCAAGAATTCTAATTTGTTTTAAATATATATTATTTAGTAGACCAAAAGAACAAGATTCTAAAAGTGACATAGCAGAAGGCACAAATGTTTAAATTTATTTATAGGACAATAATAAGAACTTGTTGCATCTTTAATTGGGTTTAAAACTGTAAGTTGTTGATAGTAAGGTGGAATTGTGACATGGTTAAAATTGTATTTGGGGAAGGTATTGTATAATAGGAAAAGGTTCTTACCTTTGCACTCCCAAACGGTGAGAGTAATGAAGTGAAAAGAGGCAGAACGTTGCGTAGCATGAGCATGGCAAACTAAGTCAGAAAAAAGTAGAAATAAAGTTTGTTTTTTAGGATTA
>CAMAQF010000093.1 GCA_945860265.1 Emticicia agri
AAAAAACTGTATGAAACTGCTGCCGCTCGTTGGTCTATATCAAAAACAATGACTTTTTGCCAAAGGATTTTAAGTAAATGATACAGCGACACCGTAGTGACTCAGAGATAAATACTTTGGAGAAATTTAATGGCTCGTTTCAAGGAAAAATCAATTTGTTGATTGACAAAGATGGTGATTTTTGTGGGAATTTGGTAGAAAATAAAATTTAGAGTCATCTGAATTCATGCTTTTTTTTGTTTATCACTTTCTAAAATAGATTTCCCATACAAATCATTACTTCAAAACCACTACTCGCTGTTCAATTATTGACTCGATTAAATAAATTTTAATAAAATAAGTACCACTTTGAATCAAGCGTGGTAAAAGGAATGATTTTTCTGAACTTGAGATATTGTTTTCTTCCATCAAAACTCTTCCTAAAGCATCAATCAATTCAAAACGCCAAGTATTATTTATTTGACCGTTTACTTTTATCAAAATTCCTGCATCAGTTGGGTTAGGGCTAATACTTGCCGAAATCCTTTCCGATGAGTTAAGTTCCAAACTCGTAATAACCGTTGTTGATGGTGGCGTAACGATTACACTGGTTTTGCCTATCAATTTATCAGAAAGCTCGTTTAGATAGCATTCCAAATTAGTGTAGCCCTCAATTCCTGTAAACTTTTTTGAAAGTTGCGTGCCGTTATGGTCTTGCACGCTCGGATTTAGGCCATTGTTTGTTTCCCAATCGTTGGGCATTCCGTCATTATCTGAATCTGTTGGAGCTATTGGCTGCGTAGTAAAATCTAATTGAAAAGCATCATTGAAATAATCAACCCCATTAATCGCTTGAGTAGCAAGTAAATTTTGAGAAATCGAATTTATTAAGCGTCTGTCCATTGGGTCACGTGGAAAAGCTCCTACATTTTTAATCGCATATTCTCTCAAATCTGTGGCGATAGTAGTCGAAATCAAGGGAAAAGCATTTCTTGAAGTGAGTTTTTGGGCAGCACCGAGATTGGTATTTGGTGCATTGGTATTGAAATCATTACAACAATAAAACAACTGATAGTCAGCGTATTGTGAATAACGATTCATTTTATTTCCAGAAACAAAAAGTTTATTATTTGAATTATTTAAAAAATCGGCCGATGCCAAAGGCCCATTATACGTATTTCTTACGACCGAAAAATTATTGGTATAATTCATATTCAGTCGAAAATTTTTGCAATCGCTACCACCTGTCGTACACGAATTATACCATGTTTCAATCTGTTGATCCCAAAACAAATTTGAAGTGATTTCTACATTCAAAGGATTTGAACTACAATAAGGCGATTCGCAGGAAATTTCAGGAAAACGCCCTCCTATTCGATTCCAAACATTGTGGTGAATACTGATATAATCTTGTGGATGTGCTGAAGTAGAATAATTCATTAACATTCCTCCCAAATTAAAATGCTCGCCCAAAGTTTCGGAAAGCATACAATTTTGTACGGTAATATTGCGAGAATTGGAAATTTGCACACTTTCGTCAATAGCATTGGCAAACGAACAATGATCAACAATAACATTGCTTGCTCCATCGAGCCTCAAGCCATCATCTAAAACGTAGCCTTGATTGGGTAAGGTTTGCGTTGGTTTGGGTCTTGAACGCAAATGACGAATAATAGCATTGCGAGAAATAGTATTTTGTTCATAAATTTCATCAAAAATAATACCTCTAACAATAATGCCGCCTGGCGAAGTTTGCCCTGCAATTGTTACATCACCTTTGAAAACCTCTGCCGCACAAGGAATAATGCCACTAACTTTAAACAGAATATATTTCGCTCCTGATTGATTTAGTCCGTTTTGCAACGAACCCGCTCCCGAACAGTTGAGATTTGTGACATAATAAACGCTGCCGTTACGTCCACCAGTTGCATTTGCACCGAAGCCTTCAGCACCAGGGAATGAAGGAATAGTTTGGCTGAAACAACTCATTTGTAATAGAAAGATGGCAACAAAATATACGTTTTTCATGGTTATTTAGCGTTTTTAGCTTCAATATTAAGACTATTTTTCAAGAGAGATTTGATTTCTGCTAATTCCTTTTCCAAATAGTCAATTCGCTTATTTTGTTCTTTCAAGGCTTCTACCAAAACTGGTGTTAGACGAGCATAATCAACTGATTTATAGCCTTTTTCGTCAGCAAAAACCATTTCAGGAAAAACCTTCTCTATATCTTGGGCTATAAATCCTATTTGATTATTATTTGAAAAATTTTTGTCGGGAAATTCATTTTGACGATAATTATATCTTACACCGTTGATTTTCAATAGATTAGACAACGAATTATTGAGGGAAGTAATGTTTTTCTTATATCTTAAATCCGAGCAAACCAATAAACCACATGAAGCCGTTACGGTTCCGCCGATGGTTACATTTCCAGAATTATTTATCAAAAAACGCCAACTATTTCCAATAAAAATACCTGCTTCGGTATCAGAAAACAAACCATAAAATGCACCAGCAGCATCTGAAAGATTATTAGAGCTATTGGTCATCCAAATTCCTGATGTTTCGCCATTATTTCGTATTCTTACACGTCCGTTTATGTCAAGTATTTGATAAGGATCATTTATTCCAATCCCTACTTTTCCATTTCCATTAAATCTTACTTTTTCGTTAAAAGCCGCACTTCTTCCAGTCCCGAAAACAATATTATCGGCTGATGATGGCGTATATATTTGTAATTGATAGTTTTGGATACCCAATCCAAAATGAGTAGTAGTTGTATTAGTATTTCCACCCCATAATGAAATTTTATCACCCACAGAATTAGGAAAAGTGAGCGGATGTTGAGGTGTAGACGTATTGATGCCAAGATTAGCATTTGTTAATAATGTAAGTGCATTATTTCTATCGCCTTCTCCTAAACCATTACCTACTACAAAAATTGGATCCGTTGATTTAATGCTTCCTGGAGTTCCTTGAATAATATTGTAAGTACCAATAGTAGTCGAATAATCTACACTTGCCGTGGTAGATTTTCCCATGGCTGTTGAAAAATTTCCACTTGCCGTAGTATAATACCCCATAGAAGTTGAAAAATCTCCACTTGCCGTAGTAAAATACCCCATAGAAGTTGAATAATCTTCACTTGCCGTAGTAGAAAACCCCATAGAAGTCGAAACCCTTCCACTTGCCGTAGTAGCAACCCCCATAGCAGTCGAAGCAATTCCACTTGCCTTGGTATTATATCCAGAAGCAAAAGACCAAGTACCAACGTTTGAAGCATCCCAATCATTACCCTCTACAGTTCCAACCCTAAAAGCACTTTTGGCTGGTATCCACATAAAACGAGTGCCAGGCCCAGATACGGGTAGTGCAATTGCAGGAGTTAAAGAAGAGTATGAGTTAATTGTTGTAGCATTTTTTGATAAAATACCGTTATTACCATTAGGTTCGATGAGAGTTGAAGACTGCCCAAAAGCATTATTCAAAATCATAAAAAATAATAAAGAAATGGATACCTTTTTCATAGTCATATTTTGATTTAATTAACAGCCACAAAGTTCTGTTTCCTTATAATAGAAAACTTTCACAAAAACGACAATTACTGGTAGAATTACGTCAAACTAAGCTTTTTGGGCATTTTCTTGAAAATTCGTTGGGGTCTTGTTAAAATGTTTCTTGAAAATTCTTGAAAAATAAGCGGGGTCAGAAAAGCCAATCGAATACGCAATTTCGGCAATGGTTTGTTTGCCCTCAACCAATAGTTTTGCCGCTTCTTCGAGTTTTATTTTTCTAATAAAATCAGTTGGCGTGGCGTCGGTTTCTTCTTTGAATTGCCTTTGTAATTGCCTCAAACTGACATTCAGATTTTCGGCAAGGTTGCTTGGTAAAATGTCTTTTTCGAGATTTTCTAAAATAAACTCCCTGCATTTTGCTTGAAAAGCATCTAAATTTTCTTTTACGCCAACTACCTGAAAAATCTTTTCTTTTATCGTAATTATTTCTTTTTCTTTTCGTAAATAACTGACAATCAGCCAAGTAGAAACAATCAAAGCTGAAATGGCAATTATCCAAAGCCAATGTCCAATCAATATTTTTGCTTTTTTCCAAGCAGAAGCCTCACCAACCAATGTTGCATTTGTCCATTTATTTGGAAAGCCAAAATCAGAGCCTCCGTTGATACTTTGAAAAAAATAGTTTGGAATTATCGCATCTTCTGTCAATGGTCGAATATCCAAAAATTCATCTGCATCATTTAAACAAACATCAATTTTAAATGATTCATTTGGTTTAGATCGAATACCCAAAGCTGCCCAAGCAATCTGAAATTCGATTACATAACCCGAATCAAGGTCTGCATTATTATTGATAGTACCTTCATATTTTGTCGCATAATCCATCACAAAATGGTTTGTCACTGTATCTTTAGGCACTTTGTATTCCTCGACTTTTATCAAATATTTGTCTCCACCACGAAAAACCGTCAGATTTCCCATTAAATCAATAATAAGTTGGAAATCGTCATCTTCCATTAATTTCTGACTATTGTTTTGAGTGTCAATATAAAACTCAATGGCATCATTAAACGTAATTCTTGGACTTCCACTTTTATCTTTTGCTAGGTCGGTCAAATGCTTGTCGGATACCTTAAAAACACCGAACAAATGTTCTTCGTCAAAACCAAAATTGTAGCGTAATGTATTTGATGATTTGACTGAGGTAGAAGTTTGTTTAAAAAAATAAAATGCTGATTTCCAATCGCTTATATCACCATCAATTTTTGGTGGAGAGTCTTTATAGAGAATCTTTATTTGTGAAAACGATTGGTTTGAAAATAAAAAAAGAAGGATAATTAAGGCATTTTTCATAAAACCATTCCGTTGTATTCGCTCTTTGCTCAAATTTATAAAATATAGCAATCATAAACCTAAATACTTTTCAAATTGTTTTTCATTGTTGATGAATCCGCTTGGCACTTGCCCACAACCCTACCAAGGAACCAAGACTCAAAACCCAAAAGACAGTCAAATTTTCGGGAAATTTTGCCAAAAGAAAATCCATCAATTGAATAGAAATAATCGTAATAGCAAAGCCAATACTCGTTACAAGCGTAATGATACTACCACGTCGCTCAGGCAAAGCAAAACGAGATACTAATGTAGAAAATTGAGGAGAATCTCCCACAACTGTAATGCCCCAAATGAACATTAATAAAGAAAAAACAGATAATGAAGTGTCAATAATAAAAGGTAAACACAAACAACAAATCCCAGAAATTGAGAGCTGAATCAAGGCAATTTTTCCACTACCAAATTTCAATGAAAGAACTCCCCCGCCCCAACAACCTAAAAATCCGACAACAATAGTTGCAAAGGTTGCCAATGGTATATTAATGACATATTCTGGGTGAAAGTGAGCATAAACTTTCCAAATAGCGGGCAGAAATGCCCAAAAAGTATATAACTCCCACATGTGACCAAAATAACCAAAGGCCGCAGCACGAAGTTCAGGAAGTTTAAAAATTGCACTTAAAGCCTTTATTGAAAATTGATTTCGTTGAGCAGGAAGTGGTTTATCAGGCAAAAGCGACCAAAGTAAAATCCCCCCAAAGAGTGAAACAAGACTTATCCAAAATAAAAATTCTTTCCATGGCAGTTCAAAACTAATGCCTTTGAGTAAATATGGAAATGATTTACCCAGCACCAAAGCTCCTACCAAATAGCCCATTGCTCGGCCTAAATCTTTGCCATACCAATCGGAAGCAATTTTCATCCCGATTGGGTAAATTCCTGCCAAAAAAAGTCCAGTAAATACCCTACTTACCAAAACCACAGACACATTTAAAGCAAATAGAGCAACACTGATATTTGCTAAAGCTCCTAAAACCGCCGAAAACAGAAAAAGTCTCGAACTCAACACTCGCTCAGGTAAGGCGAAAATGGCATTGAATAATGTACCCAAAATAAAGCCCATCTGCACTGCTGATGTTAGCCAACCACCTAATTTTATACCTAATTCGGATTCGATTTGAGTTGATACAGCATTTCCTGATAGCCAAAGAGTAGTTGTAGCAAATTGTGCAAAAACCAGTACAATTAAGAAGTAGGTTGGTCGTTGCTGTCTCATCTTTTCTACAACAACTCATCATCGGCAGGTTTTGCCGTTGGTGAAGTATATTTTTGGGTTGAATCAATGTATGCACCTTCGCCAGCTGAAAATACACAATCTCCTGATATTGAGACAGTTGAAGGCTTCAAAAATATTCCTTTTTTGTATTCGAGGGTTTTATCGGCATATACTCTTTGGAAAAATCCTCCCCAAGTTGGCATCGCAAGCCTTGAACCTTGCCCCAAATTAATATCACGGAAGTGAATCGTTGGATCGTCTCCGCCTGTCCAACCGCCCGCTACAAGAGTAGGCGTAATGCCCATGAACCACCCATCTGAGAAGTTGGAAGTAGTACCAGTTTTAGCTGCAATTTCATTACCATCCAAAACCCCGTATCTTGATAAGCCCATCGCAGTTCCGCCAGGTTGTGTTGCTCCCCGCATTAAGTGAATCATCTTATAAGCCGTTTCTTGGCTGATAACTTCCTTACTATCAGAATAATACTCTTTGATTATCTCACCATTTTTATCGGAAATCTTGGTCACAAAAATCGGCTCAGTATATTTTCCTTGGTTAGCAAACACACAATATCCTGCCATTAATTCATAAAGCGAAACATCACCAATTCCCAAACAAATAGCTGGTACTGGTAGTAATTCGCTTTTGATACCTAATTTATGGGCATATTTTATTACGTTTTCGGCCTTGAATTGATTTATCAAATAGGCACTTACGGTATTTATTGATTGCCCTAAAGCCTGACGTAGTGTCAAGGAACGATACGAATATTCACCATCCGAGTTTTTCGGAGTCCAACTTCCACCAGGCACTTGAATCGTAATTGGTTGGTCAATTACTTTTTCGCAAGTAGAAAAGCCATTATCAATTGCCGTACAATAAACAAACGGCTTGAAAGTTGAACCAGGCTGACGTTTTCCTTGATAAACGTGGTCATATTTGAAATATTTATAATTAATTCCTCCAGCCCATGCCTTTATATGCCCATTGCGAGGATCCATCGCCAAGAAACTCGAATGTAAGAAAAACTTATAATGACGAATCGAATCCATTGAAGAAAGCAAGGTATCACGCTCACCCGCCCACGTAAAAACTCGCATTTTGTTTTTCTTCTTCATATCACGCCAAACTTTGTCCATATCTCCATCATATTCTTTCTTTAACTCACGAAAACGAACAGTAGTCTTTGCAACATTTTCAATATAATTAGGAATCTCTAAATAACGTCCTTCTTTGGCCTTCGACTCTAGCACCCACGGATTTCCTTTGCCTTTCCAGTGAGCATAGAATTTCTTTTGTTGGTCTTTCATATTTTCACGTAAGGCTTCTTCGGCGTAAGTCTGCATGTGCGAGTCGATAGTGGTATAAACCTTAAATCCTTTCGTATAAATATCATTGGCTTCGAAACCTTCTTTCACAATTTCAGCCTTCAGCCAATCTTTCAAGAACTGACGAAAATAAGGGGCAGGCCCCGAATTATGACTTTCAGGCGAATAATTAAGGACAACTGGCTTTTTCTTGAGTGATTCACCTTGTTCGAGCGAAAGTTTATTATATTTCACCATTTGGTCAAACACAATATTTCTACGTTCTTTTGCTGCAACGGGATGAAATTTAGGATTAAATCTTGATGGATTTTGGCACATTCCAATCAAAATTGCGGCTTCTTCTTGGTTTAGTTCGCTTGGGTCTTTTCGGAAGTAAGTTTTTGCTGCCGATTTTATGCCATACGCTCCACTACTAAACTCAACAGTATTGAGGTACTTTTCCATAATTTCCTGCTTCGTATAACGACGCTCTAGTTTAATGGCAGTAATCCACTCCTTGGATTTTATGAGCAATTGCTTAATTCCTGGAACACTGTATAATGGTCCCTTGTAGAAATCATCTTCACGAAGTTTGAAAAGATTTTTGGCCAATTGTTGCGAAATTGTACTACCCCCTCCTTTGCTTTGGCCTGTAAAAACCCCAGATATTACACGTAATGTACTGCGTGCATCAATACCCGAATGTACAGTAAAACGCACATCTTCGGTAGCTACTAAAGCATTGACAATATTGGGTGAAAGCTCATTAAAATCAATCGGACTACGGTTTTCGTAGGCAAATTTCCCAATAACTTTTCCATCAGAAGAGATAACTTCTGATGCAATTTCACTATTCGGATTGTCTATATCATCCGAACTTGGCATTTTTCCAAAAAGCCAAAAGAAATTAAAGTTTACCGCAATGAGGTAAACAGCAAAGGAAAGCACTCCATATTTGGAGAACTTCCAAATATTACCGATGACTTTTTTATACGGTCCATCTGCCAGTTGAAAAAAGGAAAATTTCATTTTTGTTGGGTCAGTGTTTATATGTATGGAATAAATAAATTTCTACTCCGTATTTTTAGCAAATAATCTATCAACACGCTCTAAACTTGTTCTTCAATCAAATACTCGTCTTTCTTAAAGTTCTGTTTTACAAATAGTTCGCCGATAAAGCCAGCCAAAAATAGCTGTGAACCAATAATAATAGCAATCAATGACAAAAAGAAAAGCGGATTATCGGTTACATTCCGATAACGAAGACCTTGATTAATATTGTATAATTTTTCAAAAAGTAAATAAATGGCAATCAAGCTACCAATAAGAAATGACAACACGCCCATCGTACCAAAAAAGTGCATTGGACGGCGACCAAATTTATTCACAAAAGCCACAGTGAGTAAATCAAGAAAGCCAAAAACGAAGCGTTCGAGGCCAAATTTGGTAGTTCCATATTTGCGAGCTTGGTGTTGAACTACTTTTTCTCCAATTTTCTTGAACCCATTCCACTTTGCAATGATTGGAATATTGCGGTGCATTTCGCCATAAATCGTGATACTTTTCACCACTCTTGATTGATAGGCTTTTAAACCACAATTAAAATCGTGTAGGTTCACGCCCGACACCCAACGAGAAATGCCATTAAAAAGTTTGGTTGGAAGCGTCTTAGTGATTGGGTCATATCGTTTCTTTTTCCAGCCTGAAACCAAATCATAACCGTCTTCTTTAATCATTCGATAAAGTTCAGGTATTTCGTCAGGGCTATCTTGCAAATCGGCGTCCATCGTAATCACTACATCGCCTTTAGTATTTATGAAAGCTGTTTGTAAAGCAGCCGTTTTTCCATAATTCCTTGTGAACTTATAGCCCCTAACAGCTTGATTACCAAGCGATAAACGTTTGATAACTTCCCAAGAGTCATCGCTACTGCCATCATCAACAAACAATATTTCGTAGGAAATATTTTTTTGGTTCATTACTCGCACAATCCAATCATGGAGTTCGGGCAATGATTCGGCTTCGTTATAAAGTGGTATAACGATAGATATTTGCAGCGGTTGGTTCATAAAGAAAAGCCCCCCTGCCCCCAAAGGGGGAGTTAAAAAATGGTTATCAAACCACTTACTTACTTTTGTGAGTGAGTGGAAGTTCCCCCTCTGGGGGTTAGGGGGCTAAATAATAATCTTTTAATAAATCTCGAAATTCAATCGAGTAAGTTCTACCATCTTCGTTATGAATAATCAACGTTTTTTCCTCCAAATCCTTTACTTTTTGGGTCAGAAATGTAGCAATTACTCTAAAAATAGGTTTAGATTCATCGTGACGAATCGACATTTTATTTGACAAATATAATCCTTTTTTTTGTGCAATTTTTATCAATTTTTCAATCTCGAAAGGCGGCAATAAAACGGTAAATTTTCCATCAATACTTAAAAATCTTAATACAGAATCAATCAAATCATCAAAACTCAATTCTACGGCATGCAAAGCCTTATTCGACTTGGTATCAGTCGATTTTAAAGATTGTTGATAAAACGGTGGATTCGAGATAATCAAATCATAATTTTTTGTTGACTCAAAATTCTGAATCCGCTGATGATAAACTTTAATTTTTTCTGCAAACTTACTTACTTTCACATTCATAACAGCCTGCTGATAAGCATCTCTATCAATTTCGACAGAATCAATTTGTGCATTGGTTCGCTGAGCCAACATCAATGATAAAAGCCCAGTTCCTGTGCCAATATCTAAAATACGATTCACATTCTCCACTTCAGTCGATGCTCCAAAAACACAGGCATCTGTGCAGACTTTCATTGCACAAAGGTCTTGGTTTATCGTGAATTGTTTGAATGTAAATGAATTTTTAGGCATTTTTGTTTAGATATGAGATACTGGATTCGGGATACGAGATTCAGATTTTTAAAATAAGCACTAAGAATCAAATCTCGTATCTCAAATATCATATCCCGAATCTCATAAATTTACTTCCTTCCAAAATCAGCGGGGTTTTCACCCCAATAATCGGTCTCCCATTTTAGTACTTTGTTAGGATATGTATTTTCTTGTAACCATTTTACAGCACGTTCGAGCAAATCAAAAACTTCCTCATTTCCGGCACTTTCCTCAAGTTTTGTATTGGCTTTTTTGTTTTTCACCCAACTAATTGCCGTTCGAGAATCTGAATAAATAGGTAAGGTAGAATTGTGTTTTTTCAAGTGAGCCAAAGCGTGGACAATAGCTAAAAACTCGCCGATATTATTAGTAGCTTGCGGAAAGGGCCCCTTATGAAACAGAAGTTCTTTAGTTTTGAGATAAAACCCTTGATATTCCATGTCTTTCTTGACCGAATTCCAAGCGGCATCAACCACAATCGACTCTAAATTTGGTGGAGGAAAAGCCGATTTCGGCAGCTTTGTCTGTTTCTCTTCAGCGGCGTTTTGGGTATGCTTCCAATAATTTTCACTTAAAGCCTTTTCTGCCTCACGTTTCGACTCAAAAGCCTTATATTTAGCTCCTTGAGCTCCCTCAACTTGCTTTTTACAGTCTTCCCAAGAGTCATAAACTCCTTTTTTTCGACCCTCCCAGACTGTGTAATATTTTTGTTTTTTTGCCATTTTACAAAATTGCAGATTTTTGTGGGTTTGAAAACTATTACAGCAAAAAAATCATAAATTTAATTTTCAAATATTTTGGCATTTAACCGTCCAAATTTCAGAATCTAATCTTCACAATCGAGTTCGTCCCAACTTTTTTGATTGATTCTAATGAAATTTTCACCCGAATTTTCAAAGTGTGATTACCAATGGTTTTCATCAGAATTACCAAGACCAGCGATAATGAAGTAGGTTATCATCAAATAAGTTAATTTTTTCAGAAAACTAACATACTTTGACGTTGAAATGCTTATAAAACTTTGCTCATGATTCGCTGTCGGTGTTTAATACCCCAGTTGGCAATTACTGAAGTTACATTTTTTAAAGTATGACCATATTCTGTAATGGCATATTCTACCGTTATAGGCTGTTTATCTAACACCGTGCGTGTCACCAACTGATTCATTTCGAGGTCTTTTAGTTCTTTACTTAAAACTTTACCCGAAATACCCTCAATTTCTTTTAATATCTCACTAAAACGCATTGGCTGATAGCACAAACAGGCAATTATCGCTATTTTCCATTTTCCACCAATAATATACATTACATCATGAATCGCCTTTAGTGATTTTTTGCATTCGGTATCTTTCCCGATTGTTAGTTGGTTTCTCATAGGTAATTAAGTTTCTTTAATATCACTATTACTTTTTGAAACAAAGTTACTAATAGTTACAATTACTTCATAACTTTGCGACGTAATATTAAATGAGTAAATTATGAATTTATTAGAAAGCTTAGAATGGCGATATGCCACCAAAAAAATGAATGGTAGCACCATTCCTCAAGAGAAACTGGATTATATTTTAGAAGCGGCTCGACTTGCCCCTTCGTCTTCGGGTTTACAACCTTATGAGGTTTTTGTGATTTCAAATAAGGAATTACTTGAAAAAATAAAACCAATAGCACACAATCAAAATCAAATAACAGAAAGTTCGCATTTATTAGTTTGGGCAGCTTGGGACGGCTATTCTTTAGAAAAAATAGAAGCAACTTTCCATAAACTATTAGCAGAAAGAGGATTACCGCTTAATAAGATGGATGATTACAAAAAAATGCTTTGGAATATCTACGAACCTCTTGGAAAAGACTGGCAAAGTGTACATGCGGCTAAGCAAGCATATATTTCGTTTTCGATAGCTATTGCTGCTGCAGCTGAACAACAAGTTGATGCAACACCGATGGAAGGTTTTAATCCAGAAGAGTTAGATAAATTTTTAGGTCTTCGCGAGAAAGGGCTTAAAAGTGCGGTAATTTTACCTTTAGGCTACCGAGATGCAACCAATGATTGGAATGTTAATTTGAAAAAAGTTCGCAAACCAATGAATGAATTTGTTCATGTACTTAACTAATTACTCTGAATAAACTATTAATTCTGTCTCAAAAGAAAAATTAACCAATTCTAATTTTGGCAAAAAACTTTTGAGACAAACTCAATTTATCAAAGATTTATTCCGCCAGATACCTCAATTTTTTGTCCGTTTATCCATTTAGCATCATCTGTACAAAGAAATGCTACTACACTACCGATATCATCGGCACTGCCAACTCTACCCAAAGCGGTTTGGCTCGACAAATAGCCTTTCATTTGTAGGTTATTTCTGATAGCTCCGCCATTAAAATCGGTTTCGATTGGGCCAGGTGCTATAATATTTGAACGAATACCACGATTTCCGTACTCTTTTGCCACGTATTTAGTAAAATTCTCTACCGCGGACTTTAACGAAGAATAGACAGAGTAACCCGGAACGCAGAAACAAGTTGTGCCCGATGAAAGGAATATAACACCACCGCCATCATTCATCATCAACAGTGATTTTTGAGTCAAGAAATAAACACCTTTGAAGTGAATATTTACAAAATTATCAAAAATTTCTTCGGTCATATTCGCAATCGAAATTGTACCACCAATACCTGCATTATTGATTAAAAAATCGAATGTGGAAGTTTGCCATTTACTTTGTAAAACCTCAGTAACTTGCCTAAAGAAAGTATCAAAAGATTTAATATCGCTAACATCAAGTTTTAGAGCTACGGCTTTTGAGCCGCTGTCTTCAATCATTTTTACTACCTCTTCCGCAGCTGTTTGGTTGTTGTTATATGTTAAAATAACATCAATGTTTTTTTGGCGAGTGAGAGAGCCATGTCTTATCCTAAGCCACGGCTTCCTCCAGTTACTAGTGCTATTTTGTTCATGTTATTTTTGTTTTAATTAATGCTACAAAGATGCAGGAAAATGTTTAAACAGAGCCTTCATCAGCTATTATGAATTTGATAAAAATGCACTATAAATGCTTTCATAGGCATTATAAATAGTCCACGGTCAATAGTCTACAATCCACAGTAACAAACAATACTGTCTATCAGTTTTTTTATGAAAAACAAATTTGTCGATTAAATATACCCAACTGCTTAAAAAAAAGCCTTTCCTCTTAGCAGAAAAAAGGCCTACTTAATATTGTGTTGATGAAGTTTCTTATGCTAAAATATCTTCTACCTCGTTAAACTCAAGTCCCCAGGCATCGGCTACCCCTTTATAAACAATTTTGCCATTGGCTACGTTAAGTCCTTTTTTCAATTCTTCGTTTTCGCTACATGCTTTTTTCCAGCCTTTATTTGCCAATTGTACAGCATAAGGCAAAGTAGCATTAGTCAATGCTAAAGTTGAAGTATAAGGCACTGCCCCTGGCATATTGGCTACGCAATAATGCACAATTTCGTCAATAATAAATGTTGGATTTTCGTGTGTTGTTGGTGTACAAGTTTCGATACAACCACCTTGGTCAACTGCTACATCCACCACAACTGTACCCGGACGCATCAATTTCAACATATCACGCGTAATCAAATGTGGAGCTTTTGCCCCTGGAATCAAAACCGCTCCTACCACTAAATCTGCTTCAGCGATTGCTTCAAGAATATTATAATGGTTCGACATGATTGTTGTAACATTTGGCGGCATAATATCCGACAAATAACGTAAACGTGGTAAATTCACATCCATAATCACCACTCTTGCACCTAATCCAGCGGCCATTTTAGCGGCTTGTGTTCCAACTATTCCACCACCCAGAACCAGAACTTTGGCAGGAGGAACACCGGGTACACCTCCCAACAAAATACCTTTACCACCCGATGGTTTTTCCAAATACTTTGCACCTTCTTGAATCGCCATACGCCCTGCTACTTCTGACATCGGAACCAATAACGGCAAACTTCGGTCAGTTTTTTCAACCGTTTCGTAAGCCAAGCAAACGGCTCCACGCTCAATCATGGAATGAGTCAACGGTTCAGACGATGCAAAATGGAAGTAAGTGAACAATAATTGGTCTTTCTTGATGAGTTTATATTCCAGCTCAATCGGTTCCTTAACCTTAATAATCATTTCTGCAATACCGTAAACTTCCTCAATTGTTGATAATAAAGTTGCTCCTGCTACAGAATATTCAGCATCGCTAAAACCACTTCCTGTCCCTGCGGTTGCTTGGACATATACAGCATGTCCATGTTTTTTTAGTTCGGCTACTCCAGCTGGTGTAAGAGCTACTCGATTTTCGTTGTTCTTGATTTCTTTTGGTACTCCGATTATCATAAAACTGATTTTTTATTGATAAAGTGTAATTGATCTCCGCTAGGACTAAACCAAAGCGGAGATATTTATTTTTATGTGATGAAGTATAATTGCAACACAAAATTAGTAGATAAAGAAAATATTATTGATATGTTTAATAAAATAAGAAAATATTATCTCAATTATCTATTTTTGCAGCAAACTTTTCCTATTTAATAGTTTTTTGTATTTCAAGAAAGAAAAAAATTCTGAAAACTAAAATTCAATCATTCTAATGTTCTTTAATCCATTAATCGCTTATGACTCTCGACGAAACCGACAAAAAAATTCTCAGATTACTTCAAGAAGATGCTCATTTGACTTTGAAAGATATTGCTAAACAGATAAATCTTTCGCTCACACCAGTACACGACCGTGTGAAACGATTACAACAAGAAGGAATTATTGAGAAATACGTAACGATTTTGAACAAAAAGAAGATAGGTCAAAATCTGACGGTTTATTGCCAAGTTACATTAATAAAACAAACCCATGATACCTCAGAAGGTTTTAATCAATCAATTTTAAATTTACCTGAAGTGGTAGAATGTAATTTTGTCTCAGGAAGTTTTGATTACATGCTCAAAATAATTGTGCCAGATATGGAAAGTTACCACCAATTCCACCAGCAGAAATTATCAGTACTATCGGGAGTTTCGTTGATACACAGTTTTTTTGTCATGTCGGAGGTGAAAAGTACAACCGTTTTGCCGATTTAGATAGAATTTTAACCATTGCAGTGCATACACGGCGGGTAGAGACAGGGCATGCTCTAATACTCTATGGTGTACCCCAATAGTTGGACAGTCTTTTTACTATTGTTGTTGTAAAATTTTCTTTTTTTGCTTCTTTTTTTCTTTTGTTAATAAGTGTGGAAAAGTGGATAAGTTATGCTACTTGCAAATAAACCTTATCAGGTGTTTGATAGCT
>CAMAQF010000094.1 GCA_945860265.1 Emticicia agri
ACACCATTATCTACAGTTTTATCATCACTTTCGTTAGTAGATAAATATTCTGCCTTACAAGATGAAGAGAAACGATTGAAACACATTGGCAGAATCAAATCTTCGGTACGAAATCTGACCGATATCTTGAATGATTTCTTGTCGTTAAACAAACTCGAAGAAGGAAAAGTAATGCTCAATATTGAATCATTTAATCTTCATGCTTTGATTGAAAATTTGATACAAGATTTACATGGAATTACAAAGATTGGACAAAAAATAAACCTTTCTTTTGCCAATAGTGAAAGTTTTTTGGTAAATCTTGACAAAAAACTCATTAGAAATATCATCATAAATTTAGTATCAAACGCCATCAAGTTTACAGCCGAAAACACAAATATTAATATCGATGTCAACTTGTCCAAAAGTGAAATCAAACTAGATATTGCCGACCAAGGAATCGGTATTCCAGAAGTCGACCAAAAGCATTTATTCGAGCGTTTCTTTCGGTCAAGTAATGCAAAAGAAATTCAAGGTACTGGACTTGGATTGAGTATTGTTGCCCATTATGTAAATTTGCTTAAAGGCACAATCACATTTAAAAGCGAAGAAAACAAAGGCACCACATTTTTTATTAGTTTTCCACGAAATTTTTAGAATCGCATGAAAAAGATCTTGCTCATTGAAGATAATACTGAAATCAGAGAAAATATAGCCGAGATTCTCGAATTGGCTGATTATGAGGTAGTAACTGCTGAAAATGGCCGTTTAGGAGTTGAAAAAGCCCACTTCGAAAAACCAAATTTGATAATCTGCGACATCATGATGCCAATCATGGACGGGTACGGTGTGCTGTATTTACTCTCTAAAACGCCCGATACAGCCAATGTCCCATTTATATTTTTGACTGCCAAAGCCGACCGTTCGGATTTCAGAAAAGGTATGGAAATGGGTGCAGACGATTATATTACCAAACCTTTTGATGATGTAGAATTACTAAATGCAATCGAAAGTAGATTGAAAAAAGTAGAACTTTTGCAAAAAAACTATACACAAGATTTAGTTGGACTCGACGAACTCATCAGCGATGCTGGTGGCGAACAAGAACTCAAACGCCTGCTCGAAAGTCGAGAGGTAAGAAGTTATAAAAAGAAAAGTGAGATTTTCAGAGAAGGCGATTATCCGCTTTATTTGTTTTGTATTATAAAAGGAAAAATCAAGACTTTCAAGACCAACGATGATGGTAAAGAGTTAATTATCAACATTTATGACAAAAATGATTATCTTGGTTATGTAGATTTGCTGCAAGAATGCAATTACACTGAATCAGCAGCAACAATGGAAGATTGTGAGATTTGTCTAATTCCAAAAAATGATTTTTACAATCTCGTTTATAGAAACCAACATGTGGCTCAGAAATTTATTCAGCTACTTTCAAATAATATTAAAACCAACGAAGAACAATTACTGAAATTGGCTTATAACTCGGTAAGAAAACGTATTTCGGAGGCTTTGCTAAAATTTCATAGCCATTTGGTAAAAGAAGGCACAGTTAGCAACAATATGAAGATCAGCCGTGAAGACCTCTCAAATGTAGCGGGAACATCGCTCGAAACTGCAATCAGAACCCTTTCAGATTTCAAAGATGAAAAACTCATTGAAATCGAATCTGGAAAAATTACGATTTTGAATTTGGAGAAACTGAAAAGATTAAAGAATTGAGTTATCATTTCTTTTAAGGAAGCCTTCGCTTTGAGCGAAGACTTCCTTAGTTAAATATAAATAAACTCCAATAATTCAGCAATTACTCCCTGCAATTCAGTTTTTTTATCCAAAATATCAGACATATCTTTAAAATACACCATGCGTCGGTCTTTATAATCACCTTCTAAAATCACAGAGTTTACTTTAGGAATGGCATCATTATGAAAAATTAAATGAACTTTATCCCGCATTCGATGATTAAAAGTCAGAAAATCTTCTTTGCAAAAATAACTTGGAGCTTTCCACTTGATTCGTTCAATTATTCTGGCATCAGTTTCTTTGATAATCAATCTCAATGCTTCTATCTCAACTTTCAGCGGATGCTCCAATTCTTGCATATATCTTGTTACTTTTTCAGCATCAGTCATTTTGAGGATTCAATTTATGATAATAGCTGTATGAAACTCCTAAAATTGCCAAAAATACTAAAGGAAATAATGTTTGCCCATTAATTCCATCAACAGCTCCGTGACTGATTGTTGCAAAAATAAAATCAAAAACAAAACCTGCATAAGCCCATTCTTTTACTCGTTTAGGAATTTGTGGAACAACTAATGCTAAAACGCCTAATACCTTAAAAACAATCAAAGCATTTCCAAAATATTCTGGATAACCCAAATGTCTAATTCCTTCTTTTGCCAATTCGGTTTGTGAAGTCAATGCAGGCATGACTCCTTCAAATAAAGCGATTATTGCTGTCGCTGTCCAATAAATAATTTTGTCTTTTTTCAATTTTTTAAGCGTTTAGAAGTATTTGAATATCTAATCCATTTCTCCATTTGGGCCAGCAATTAAACCATCGACCGAGATTTGTATTTGTAATTTTATCTTTCTCACTGATTTTTCTATTAATTTATTCAGCAAAAATACGTTTATTGATTTTATTTTGATAAATCCTAATCCCAATAAACCCAAATTTCTATTAAGCTCTTAAAAAAAGTCGTTGATTATGGATATTAAAAAAATGTAGAGCATCACCCAAATGCGAATTCAAAAACTTTGCTCTTAAAATCGAAATTTTTGTGTGCAGAATATGCATATTTTTTGCCAAACTCAAAATATTTGTCATGTGATGAATAAATTTCGTCAATGTTTTAATTAAAAAATAGTTTATGTTAAGTACCAGAAATCACTATTTGGTAAGTTAGAATTTTTGGGTGGTAAAGTCGATTCTGACCACCCAAAATTTATTATTTCGCTGAAAATTTGTACGAAGTAGTAGATTGATAAACCTCATCAGGTCGTAAAACCGTAGTCGGAAAATGAAGCTGATTTGGCGAATCTGGAAAATGTTGGGTTTCAACACAAAATGCCGAACGACGGCCGTAAGTTATTCCGCCTTTGCCAATAATATCACCTTTTAAATGATTTGCCGAGTAAAATTGCATTCCAGGCTCAGTTGTGAAAACCTCCATTACTCTACCCGTTTGTGGCTCGAATATTTCGGCAGCCAATCTTAAATCTGAGCTAGTATCAGTCAATACATAACAATGGTCATAGCCACTTCCAAATACAATTTGCTCATACGAAATATCGTTGATTCGCTCTCCAATTGTATGTTTCTCAGTAAAATCAAATGGAGTACCAATTACTGAACGTAATTCACCAGTCGGAATTACGGTTGCATTAACTGGTAAGAATTTATCGGCGTGTAAAATCACTTCGTGGTCTAGTATATCCGCCGCTCCACTTAAATTAAAGTATGAATGATTCGTTAAATTCAAAACCGTAGCTTTATCGGTCGTCGCTTTGTAATCAATTCTTAATGAATTTTCAGCCTGTAAAGTATAAATTACTTCAATACTCAAATTCCCGGGATAGCCTTCTTCCATATCAACTGCCAAATAGCTTAATTTCAAAGCTGGTTCTTCGCCCTCGATTGGGGTAGCATTCCAAATTTTTTTATCGAAACCCTTCAAACCACCATGAAGTGCATTTACACCATTATTGATTGGTAATGAATAAGTTACACCATCTAATTCAAAGCTACCTTTGGCAATTCTATTTCCAAATCGTCCAATAATTGCCCCAAAATATGGCACTCCTTTTAAATAAATATCCAATGAATCACAACCATGAACTACATCAGCAAAATTTCCGTCTCGATCTGGGGCTGACAATGAAACAAGAATTCCACCAAAATCAGAGATTTTTGCTTCCATTCCTACTTTATTTTTTAACGTGTAAAGGCTTGTTTCTTGGCCATTTGGAAGCTTTCCAAAAGATTGTTTTTCTATGCTCATTATTTTTTAATATTAGTAGAATTGTAAAAATATGACTTAGCAAAACTACACAATCTTTTTTAAAATAATGTTGGAATTAGCATGTTGCACATTAATTTTTACCACGGAGTTTCACTAAGATTAAAAAACAGTTTCACGGACTAACTAATGCAGAAAAAACTCCGTGTAACTCAGTAAAATACTTATTTTTAACTCTGTTGTAAAAAAGCTTTATAGAAGAATTTCAGTATTTGATATAAGTTGAGAAACATTCTTATAAAAATGTCGCTAAAAAACTCCAATTTGTCTATCTAATCATTCAAACATCTATTCAATTCATTAGTTATATTTCTTATTTGTTAAAAAAACATCGTTTTTGTATTAATAAATTTCTTTTAACCGAATATTTGTTCATTTTTACAATAAATTTCATTTTTAATTCAATCAACAACCTAACATGAAAAGAAGGGATTTTATCCAATTATCTGGTATGGGTTTGGGAGCTATGATGGGTTCTACGATTCCCGTGCTTGGGAATATGGTATCTGCCGAGCATCTTCTTGAGCCAGGAGCTGATATTGCCACGAAAAAACGATTGGCTGATATTGCTCTCAATGCTACCAAATCACGAGGGGCAACTTATACTGATGTTCGTATCGGTCGATATTTACAACAATTTGTCTTCACCCGTGAAACCAAAGTACAAAACATCACCAATGCTGAATCTTACGGTCTTGGTATCAGAGTAATTGCCAACGGAACTTGGGGTTTTGCTGCAACAAGCGATGTTACGCCTGAAGGTATTGCCAAATGTGCCGAAACTGCCGTGGCAATTGCTAAAGCAAACGCCAAAATTCAGAAAGAGCCAGTAATTCTCGCTCCACAAAAAGGTGTTGGTGAGATAGTTTGGAAAACTCCAATCATAAAAAATGCGTTTGAAGTGCCAATAAAAGAAAAAATAGATTTATTGATGAACGTAAACGGTGAAGCCATGAAAAATGGTGCTGGTTTTGTGACATCAAACTTGTTTTTTGTAAACGAACAAAAGTACTTCGCTTCTTCGGATGGCTCCTATATCGACCAGGATGTGCATCGTATTTGGCCAACTTTCACCGTTACGGCCGTTGATAAAGCAGCTGGAAAATTCAAAACTCGTGATGCCATCAGCTCTCCAATGGGCATGGGTTATGAATACTTAGATGGATTGGCAAGCGAAAAAATCTCTGCTCCAAATGGCTTGATTGGCTACCGAAATTCTTATGATATGGTTGAGGATGCAATCATGGCATCAAAACAAGCTCAACAAAAACTCACCGCGAAATCTGTTCCAGCAGGCAAATATGACTTAGTACTCGACCCAAATCACTTAGGTCTAACAATCCATGAGTCTGTTGGACATCCAACAGAACTTGACCGCGTATTGGGTTACGAAGCTAATTATGCAGGAACAAGTTTTGCAACGCTCGATAAATGGAAAACAAAAGCTTTTAACTACGGCAGCAAACAAGTAAATATTGTAGCAGATAAAACCCAGCCTTATACACTCGGAACAGTCGGCTACGACGACGAAGGTGTACCATGCAAAGAATGGGATTTGATTAAAGATGGTATTTTGGTAAACTACCAAGCTACGCGTGACCAAGTCAATATTTTAGGGGAAAATGCCTCACACGGATGTTGCTATGCCGATAACTGGAATTCGGTACAATTCCAACGTATGCCAAATGTTTCGCTGAAAGCTGGTAAAGATAAATTGAGCGTTTTTGATATGATTAAAGGCGTTGAAAAAGGCATTTATATTATCGGCCGTGGATCGTATTCGATTGACCAGCAGCGTTATAACTTCCAATTTGGTGGACAACTTTTCTATGAAATAAAAAATGGAGAACTCGTTGGAATGCTCGATGACGTAGCATATCAATCAAATACACAAGAATTTTGGAATTCATGCGTACAGATTTGTGATAAGAACGATTACCGTACGTTCGGTTCGTTCTTCGATGGAAAAGGACAACCTTCGCAGGTAAGTGCGGTTTCGCACGGAAGTGCTACGACTCGTTTCAATGGCGTAAACGTAATCAATACTGGAAGAAAAATTTAAACTTTAAGGCATATTTGAGGCACAAAGCAGCAAAAGCACAAAGTGACAAACATATAGATTAGAAAAGTGACAAAAATCTAGAGTAGCAAAGTGAAATAAATTATGCAAAGTTGATGTTTAACCTCTGCACCTTTGTTCCTTTGAACCTCTGCACCTTCAACCCTTTGTTTCTTTGAACCTCTGCACCTTTGACCCTTTGTACCTTTGACCCTTTGACCCTTTGTTCCTTTGAACCTTTGCCCCCTAAATTAAAAAACAAATGAATAAAATATTAACAAAAGAAGAAGCTAAAAAGATAATAGATAAGGTTTTAGCATTTTCAAAAGCAGACGAAATGAGTGTCGCACTTAATGGAGGTCGCACCGGAAATATTCGTTATGCCCGAAATTCGGTTTCAACCAGTGGCGAGTCTTATGACCAATCTTTGGCGGTTACGGCAGTTTTCGGTAAACGCTCTGGCACTGCTACCATCAACGAGTTTGATAATGCTTCGCTAGAAAAAACAGTAAGAAGAGCCGAGGAAATTGCTCGTCTTGCTCCTGAAAATCCAGAATATATGCCAATGCTTGGGCCACAAACATATATTGAAGCACCAACATTTGCAGATGCAACGGCCAATATAGACCCTGATTATCGTGCAAAAGCTGCTTTTGATAGCATAGACCCATGTTCGAAAAAAGGTTTAACTGCTGCAGGTTACATGGAAGATTCGGCAGGATATTCGGCCATGGGAAATAGTAAAGGCCTTTTTGGCTATAATAAATCAACTTCGGTCGATTTTTCAATTACAGTTCGTACAGCCGACGGTCTTGGTTCAGGTTATGCCATTCGTGATTTCAACGATGTTTCAAAACTAAGTACCAAACAAGCAACTGAAATTGCCATGCAAAAAGCATTGGCTTCGAGTGCCGCAAAAGCTCTAGAACCAGGAAAATACACGGTTATTCTTGAGCCGGCCGCTTCAATAGATTTACTGCAAAACATGATGCGTAGCATGGATGCCCGAAATGCTGACGAAGGTCGTAGTTTTTTGAGTAAAAAAGGCGGTGGTACACGATTGGGCGAAAAACTTTTTGATGAAAGAGTAAATATTTATTCAGACCCGAGCAATATAGAAATTCCAACTTCGGGTTTTGGTGGCGGTGGCGGTGGCCGAATGGGTGGCGGTGGAAGCGACGGTCGTCCACAGGAAAAAATCTCTTGGATTGAAAATGGCGTAGTAAAAAATGTATATTATTCACGATTTTGGGCAGATAAGAAAGGAGTTAAGGGAGTTCCTCCACCATCAGGTTTTATTATGGCTGGTGGAACTGAATCTTTGGCCGATTTAATAAAAGGCACTGAAAAAGGCATTTTGGTTACGCGAATGTGGTACATCCGTGCAGTTGACCCTCAAACATTGCTCTATACAGGACTTACTCGTGACGGAACTTTTTATATCGAGAAAGGACAAATCAAGTTTCCTGTAAAAAACTTCCGTTTCAACGAAAGTCCGATTATCATGCTCAATAACCTTGAAGCAATGGGTGTTCCGACTCGAATTGGTGGTTGTTTAGTTCCTCCATTAAAAATTAGAGACTTTACATTCAGTAGTTTATCTGATGCGGTGTAAAATTTCATTCAATAAGCCATTGGAAGTATTTTCCAATGGCTTATTGATTTTATAAAACTACAAAAATTCCACTTTACTTTTTTCTAAAAATCACTAACTTTTTTCCAATTCCATGCATAAAATTCTCCGTGTTTACTTTCATTTTTTATGCCGTCATACAATACACCACCGTCAGTTTGATTGGTAGCTTTCTGCCAATAATGTAAGTTTTTAAAGTAATCTCTGGCTAAGGTCGCCCCCGATTTTAATTCAATGGCTTTAAGTTTTTGCCCTTCATCAATGACAACATCAATTTCGTTGCCAATACTGTCTTTAAAATAATATAAGTTACTTTTTTCACCCATATTATATCTGTTTTTAAGTAATTCAGTTATCACTAAATTTTCAATTAAAGACCCACGATAACTATGATATTGTAGGTCTTCGGCTTGTCAAATACCCAAAAGATTGGCAGCCAAACCTGTATCATAAAAATACAACTTTGGTGCTTTTATGATACGTTTATTGAAATTTTTATAATAAGGTTGTAAAAAATAAACAATATAACTTGCCTCCAATATACCAAGCCATGCCGCCGCAGTCTTATGGTCAATGCCTATTTCATTACCCAATTTACTAAAATTTATTTCTTGTCCAACCCTACCCGCACAAACATATAGGAACTTCTGAAACAATGCTAAATCATTAATATTTTTTAATTGTCGCACATCTCTTTCGATGTAAGTACGAATATATGATTGAAACCAAAGCCTTGGATTTAGTTTCTCATAAATAACGGCTGGGTACGAACCATAAAAAATAGATTCATTGGTTGAAAAGTTTTTGCAGGGAGTTTCTTGAATTTTTTTTAAGCAAAATGGCAGCAATTCAAGATAACCAACCCTGCCCGCTAATGATTGGGTAATTGATTGATGAAGTAAAAAATTGTTTGAGCCACTCAAAACAAATAAAGCTTTTCGAGAATCCTAATCAACGATTTGCTGCAAATAAGAGAATAAATGTGGTGTTCGCTGAACTTCGTCCAAAACTGCACCATCAGGAAACTGACTCCAAAAACCACGAGGGTCATTGGTTGCATGTCCAGTTCATCGGGGTATTCTAAAGAAATATAAGGTTTTTATCAAAAAAAGCTTTTACAAGTGTTATTTTTCCACTCTGGCGAGGACTAGTAATTGCCACAACTTTAAATGTCTGAGCTAATTGGTCTAATATTTCGTTTGATTTTCTTTTTACCATATTTTACATATTGGGAATTTGATTCCCAATATGTAAAAGTGTCTGTTTTTTAAATAATTGCTAAAAATTCATATTGTTTTTTGAATTTGCTTTAAAAATTAGAAAAAAATTGTAAAATATCAAAACTCTTAACATCTTATCGGGGAATCTAAGTAAGCATTTTTTTGAATGTTTTTTTATCTATCTCAATACTCCTTCTCCCCAAACTCACTATTTGGCAATTTCATTTTCTTTGTACTTTGATTGAGGTTAAAAGAAAGATTCAATAAAAAAATGTTGGTTTCTTGAATGTAGTTGGTTGTGGTGTAAAAATTTGTACCTAAAGTGCTTATTCTTTGCTGATTTACAGCCATTTTTCCTAACGCTACATTTTGCCATTGTAGCATTAAGTTTATTTTATTTTCTTTAAAACCTTTTTTGACCGAAAAATTTGGTTGATAAAACCTTGAATCTGAACCTTGTGCGGTATTTCTGGCCGACAAATAAGCCACATTCAATTGCATACTCAACGAAGGCAAAATTTGATAATAAATATTACTATTAACCGAATAAACCCATCCTCTACTATCAACGATCAAACTTTTATCAAACAAAGTTCCCTTTATTTTGAGATTATAAACATTTCCACCCACAAATATTTTTAGTTTGTTGATGGGTGAATACGTTACACCTAACTCTGTTCCTATCAAACGTGCATTACCCGCATTGGTATAAATACGATTCAAAATTGTGTCGTTTCGAACACTATTTACTCGATTTACAATATCGGTGATTTGTTGGGTATAAACATTCAAATACAATGAGGTTTTCTTTAGGTCTTTTGTAATTCCTGCCTCATAAATTCCAATAAATTCGGGGCGTATATTTGGGTCTCCTTGTTCTAGTGTTTCGCTATGTTCTCTTTCTGGATACGGATTTAACTCATTGTTGGTCGAACGCTGTACTCTTCGACTGTACGCCAATTTTACTCGTAAATCTTTGCCCAAATCATATAAAAAATTGGCTGAAGGAAACAAATTTGAAAGTTTTAAAATTGTTGATTCAGACCCTCTGCTCTCCGTAAATTCTCTAAACGCATTTTCGTAGCGTAAACCTGCCGAAAACTCCAGTCTTTTGTATTTACCTGCATATTGAGAATAAAGAGCATGAATTTTGTTGAGTACCGAAATCTCCGCCGAAAATGTAGGATTAATGACAAAAGGCTCAAAACTTCCACTTTTTTCTCGATAAACAAAGCCCCCTTCTTGATTTTGAGTGCGATATTGATACCCAAAAGAAAATTTTCCGATGCCAATTATTTTTTCATAATCGGCTTTTAATCGAATAGCATTCAATGGATTACTACCAGTGTTGAGCGTATATTGTAGCGTATCTCTAAAATCATTATTGTTCAGATTGCGATTTTTCGTGAATCCATCAAGATTTGCTTTTTCGTAAAGCCCTGATAATGTAAGAGTTGAGGCGTTTTTAAAAAAATGCGTATAATCAAGGTTAAAAACTTTAAAATTCCCCGATTTTAGCACCAAATTTGGGTTGAAATATTGGGCAACGCCAATAACTTTGTTGGTCAATAAATCAGTTTTTGTATTTCGGTAATAAATATCAGCGGTGCGATATTGTGTTCTTTCACCCAAATAAATACCTGCCGAAATCTCATCATTCTTACTTACTTTATAGGAAGTAACAAACCTTACGCCATAATTTTCTCGCTTAAAACTTCGCTCACCTTCACTCGGAAAACTCGTAAAAATATTATTTATCGTCGTATTTACATCGCCAATTCTTCTTCCAGCAATATCATTTTTCAGGTAATTGACCGAAAACGAAGCATCCCAACTTCCTTTTTTATAATTGATTGTAGCATCGGCACCATAGCGTTTTGGCTCAGAAGCATTATAATATTCTTCGATTCTTGGCAAGCCAAATTGCAGATTTGAGGCAATCGAAAAACCATCATTTACACCTCTTTTGGTCACAATATTAATGATTCCGGCTTTACCGTCAGCATCATATTTGACCGATGGAGCAGTAATCATTTCGATTTTATCAATACTATTGGCGGGAATTTGAGCTAAAAGCATGGCTACATCCACTTGGCTGGGCTTTCCATTGACCATTACCATAAAGCCTTTTGAACCACGCACCGTAATTTCGCCCTCGGCATTGACAGCCACAGACGGAATGTTTTTCAAAACATCGGTTGCCGTTCCACCTTTTGCCACCTCAAATTGCTCAGCTTTATATACTTGTTTTTCAATAGTTGCCACAACATCAGGATTCAGTCCACTCACTGTTATCGACTCTAACAATTTACTCAAAGGCGAAAGAGTAATTGCTCCTAAATCTAATATTTGGATTTCTTTTGAAGCGTCGACTTCAATAAATTTGGTTTTATAACCTACATACTCAACCTTAATTATATACTTATCTTTCCTCAGGCCAATAATCTCAAAACTTCCTTTTTCGTCAGCTATACTACCTTTTGTCAACGGAGTTTGACTTATAGCATCAGCCCACACAGAGGCAAAAGCCAATGGCTCAGAAGTAAGCGAATCAAGCAATTTACCCGTTAAAATTCTATCATTCTGAGAAAAAACATTGCTGAAAGTGAAGGCAAGAAGGAGAATTATTATTAGTTTAAATTTCATTTAAAGTTCGATATTTTTCTTTATAACAAAAGTATTGGGATTTGGTTTAGTTTTGAAAAAACTTTTGATGTTTTAAATCCAGTCGTCGCATGATTTTGCCCTTTCATCAAAATACCTGTTTTTGAGATGGTATTTTTGCAAGGTATTCCTATATTTATACGAACAAAGACAAACTAAACTTATTATTTTACAAAAAAACTTAAAAAGCTTTGAAAAGAAGAGATTTTATCCACTTATCCAGCTTAGGCTTTGGTGGACTTATGTTGCCAAATATGCAAACTGGAGGTATTCCAATTATAGGAAACTCTGTTTCGCAAGAAGCACTAATTGATGGTTCAATTGATGTAGCCGTCAAAAAACGCCTTGCTGATGCCGCCCTTAATGCTGCAAAAGCTAAAGGTGCTACTTATACTGATGTTCGTATCGGTCGTTACCTTAATCAATTTGTAGTTACTCGTGAAGATAAAGTTCAAAATATCGTCAATACAGAGTCATATGGTGTAGGTGTGCGTGTAATTGCCAATGGTTGTTGGGGTTTTGCCGCCATAGCAGATGCAAAATCAGAAGCCGATACCGCTCGTGCTGCAGAAGAGGCCGTCGCAATTGCAAAAGCTAATGCACGTTTAATGTCCGAACCAGTCATTCTTGCTCCACAAAGTGGCTACGGCGAAGTAAGTTGGAAAGCACCTATTCAACGAAATGCTTTTGAAGTGCCAATCAAAGAAAAAGTTGATTTACTACTTGGTGTAAACGATGCAGCATTAAAAAATGGTGCAAATTATGTCAATTCAGTACTATTTATGGTCAATGAGCAAAAATACTTTGCTTCATCTGATGGATCATACATCGACCAAGATATTCACCGTATATGGCCAATTTCGGCTGTAACCGCCATTGACCCAAAAACTGGCAAATTTGAAACGCGTCAAGCACTTTCTGCTCCAGTTGGTATGGGTTATGAATACCTACAAACCAACCCAAAAGATAAAGTTTCGGGAATAACAACTCGCTACAACAAAGGTTACGATATGCTTGAAGACGTAACTGCGGCAGCGAAACAAGCCAAAGAAAAACTAACTGCAAAATCGGTTGAAGCTGGAAAATACGATTTGGTGCTTGACCCTTCTCACTTATGGCTAACGATTCACGAATCAGTTGGACATCCGCTCGAGCTCGACAGAGTTTTAGGATATGAAGCCAATTTTGCTGGAACATCCTTTGCAACACTCGATAAATGGAAAAGCAAGAATTTCAATTATGGAAGTAAAGAAGTGAATCTAATTGCCGATAAAACACAAGTTGGTTCACTCGGTGCTGTAGGTTGGGACGATGAAGGCGTAAAAACCAAACAATGGGATTTAGTAAAAGACGGAACTCTTGTAAATTATCAAGCCATTCGTGACCAAGCTCATATCATTGGAGAAACAGCATCACACGGCTGTTGTTATGCTGATAGCTGGTCATCGGTGCAATTTCAACGCATGGCCAATGTTTCGTTGGCTGCTGGAAAAACGCCTCTTTCGGTAGCCGAAATGATTAAAGATGTGAAAAAAGGAATTTATATCATCGGCGATGGCTCATTTTCGATTGACCAACAACGCTATAATTTCCAGTTTGGCGGACAATTATATTATGAGATAAAGGATGGACAAATTGCAGGAATGTTAAAAGATGTGGCGTACCAGTCTAATACCCAAGAGTTTTGGAATTCTTGTGTAAAAGTTTGTGACGAACGTGACTATCGTTTGGGAGGTTCATTCTTCGATGGCAAAGGACAACCTTCGCAATCAAGTGCAGTTTCGCACGGAAGTTCAACCGCTCGTTTCAATGGAGTCAATGTTATTAATACAGCAAGAAAAGTATAGTTTTTGGTAGAGAGTGGCAAAGGCAAGGAATTGCAAAGGCACAGAGCCACAAAGGAACAGAATGGCAAAGGCACAGAGCGGCAAAGTTGTAAGGTAGTAAAGTTAAATAAGACTATTATTTAAACTCTGTCCCACTGAACCCTTGATATAATGACCTATACCCTTGTTATTTTAAACATAAAAAAAATAAAATATTCGCTCATTCTATCATTCACTAATTCAATATTATTTATGTCAGTCATATTAACAGAAAATGAGGCTAAAATCTTGCTAAAAAAGGTTTTAAGCTATTCAAAAGCCGATGAATGTGAAATCAATTTATCAGGTAATATTAATGGAAACATTCGTTATGCACGAAATGAAGTTTCGACGAGTGGAGCCTTAACTAATCAAAATTTACAAGTGCAATCGGCTTTTGGAAAAAAAGTTGGCGTTGCTACAATTGATGAATTTGATGAGGCTTCACTTGAAAAAGTAGTGCGTCGTTCGGAGGAATTGGCTCGTCTTGCTCCCGAAAACCCTGAATATATGGGCGTTTTGGAACCGCAGCAGTACATGAAATCGGAAGGATTTTTTGATTCAACAGCTAATATAAACCCCTATATTCGTGCCGAAGCTGTAATGAAAAGTTTGAAACTCACTCGCGACCAAAAATTGGTAGCGGCGGGTTTCCTCGAAGATTCAAAAGGATATTCTGCCATGATGAACTCGAAAGGACTTTTCGCTTACTACAAAAGCACCAATATTAATTATTCATTGACAGTTCGCACCGAAGATGGCACAGGTTCAGGCTATGTAATTAAAGGATTTAGCGACGTCAATAAACTTGATACCGCTGAGGCAACCAAGATTGCAATTCAAAAAGCAGTTGGCTCAAAAAGTGCAAGAGCTCTAGAACCAGGCAAATATACCGTAATTCTTGAACCAACCGCCGCCGCAGTTTTACTCGAAAATATTTATTTCGATATGGACGCTCGCAGTGCAGACGAAGGACGCTCGTTTTTCAGTAAACAAGGTGGAAAAACTAAGTTGGGTGAGAAAATTGTCGACGAACGAGTAACTATTTTCTCCGACCCAGCTTATGCCGATTTACCCGCCTCTCCATGGGCAGGCGATGGTCAAGTTCAAGAAAAACGTATGTGGATTGAAAAAGGAGTAGTTAAAAACCTATCATATTCTCGTTTTTGGGCAAAAGAAAAAGGTGTGAAACCGATTCCATTTCCTAGTAATGTAATTATGCTTGGTGGAACAGCTACGCTTGATGAAATGATAAAAAGCACCAAAAGAGGTATTTTAGTAACAAAACTCTGGTATATCCGAGCAGTTGACCCACAAACACTTCTTCAAACCGGACTTACCCGTGACGGTACTTTCTATATTGAAGACGGAAAAATAAAATATCCAATCAAAAATTTCCGATTCAACGAAAGTCCGATAATCATGCTCAATAATCTCGAAATGTTGGGAAAAACTGAGCGTGTTGTCAGCACCGAATCGAACCAAAATTATATGGTCCCACCCATGAAAATTCGCGAATTTACATTTTCGAGTTTATCTGATGCGGTGTAAATCATAGTTGGCAGTTTTCAGTAGGCAGTAAAAACCCAATTACTGCCCACTGAGGACTGTAAACTGTTAACTCGGCTCTATGAAACCATTTGTTTTTACAAGAATACAGTATAATTCTGGAGATTGGGATACTGACCAGCGAATGCCTTCAAATATTCTCAATTCTTTGGTCGAATATACAACTATTCCGATTGATGAAGAAGAAAAAGTCGTGCTTTTGAGCAGTAATGAACTTTTCAAAAGTCCATTTTCCTATTTGAGTGGACATAAATTGGTTGAATTTTCGAGTCAAGAAAGAGACCATTTTCTAAAATACATCGAAAATGGTGGCTTTGTATTTGTAGATGATTGTAACCATGATATTGATGGTCTTTTTGCCAAATCGTTTGAGCAAGAAATGGCTCGAACTTTCGGTGCAAAAGCACTTCAAAAAATCCCGAATACCCATCCAATTTACAAATGTTTTTTTCAGTTTGAAGGCCCTCCAACTACCACTTTCGAACTAAACGGGTGGGGTGATGACCTCGTGCAT
>CAMAQF010000095.1 GCA_945860265.1 Emticicia agri
ACATGAATTCAATAAGTTTTTAGCAAAATCTACTTGGTGGTAGCGACCTGAGCGGTCGTGGCCTTTCCAAGTTTGTGGAAGCATGATAAGCGGTACTGCCAAGCCTAAAACTGTTGCAGAAACTGCTCTTGTTTGTGAATTTTTAATAAATTTCAAAACATAATCAAACAAGCCTAATACGCCAATTCCAATCCAAATTGCCCAAATATAGAACGAACCAACGTAAATGTAGTCACGCTCACGAGGCTCAACTGGCGGTGAATTGAGGTAAACAACTAAACCAACACCTGTAAGCAAGAATAGAAGGAACATTACGAGTGCATCACGCTCACGACGGAAATATTGGTATAATAAACCTAAAATGCCTAAGATTACTGGCAAACCTAAGAAATTAGTACGTCCACGGTTTTCTTGGATGGCTGGTGGAAGTGCACTTTTTGACTCAAGAATATTTGTTGGCCCTGCACCTTCAATATCGCTTGATCGTCCCCAGAAGTTCCATGCAAAATATCTCCAATACATATAACCCATCTGGCGTTTCATCATGTAACCAATGTTAGCAAATAGCGTAGGCTTTTGGTCTTGTGCAAGACCCATTTCTTGGCGATAAATCTGTTGATGTCCAGCATCGCTACTCCACATACGTGGCAAAAGGCTTTCGCTATTTGGTCCCCAAACGTAAGTTGGTTTATAATCATAAACATCATAACTATTTTTACCCATTTTGTAGATAGGCTCGCCATTTTCGATTGATTCCAATTTTCCTGTGAAAACTGGGCCGTAAAGTAGCGGACGGCTACCATATTGTTCACGTTTCAAGTACGAAACGTAGTTCAGAACATTGCTCGGATTATTTTCGTTGATTGGTGGATTATAATTTGAACGAATCAAAGCGATTGTGTATGAAGAATAACCAATCAATACAAAAGCGAATGAAATCAAGGCCGTGTTGGCAATGACCATACCTCTTTTTTGTGTATAGTAAATTCCGTAGGCAAGTCCACCAACTAGTAATATTACGAAGAAAATAACACCCGAACTAAATGGCATTCCGAAGGTATTAACGAAGAGTTTTTCAAACGTAAAACCCAAAGAAGGGAAACCCGTAATTACTCCAGTATTGACGACGCCTAAAACCAATAAACCTACTAAGAAAGCAATAACGCCACCTTTCCAAGTGATTTTCTTGGCTTTTTTGTAATAATATACTAAACCCAATGCTGGAATCGTAACGAGGTTGAGCAAGTGAACTCCGATAGAAAGACCAACCAAATAAGCGGTAAATATCAAGAAACGGTTAGCTTTTGATTCGTCTTCAATGTTTTCCCAACGAAAAGCCGCCCAAATTACGATTGCCGTAAAGAACGAAGACATTCCGTAAACTTCAGCTTCAACCGCAGAAAACCAGAAAGAATCAGAAAAAGCATACACCAACGAACCAACGGCACTTGCTCCAAGTACCAAAATAATTTCGCTTGTATTGAGGTCGTCGCCTTTTTTACCAAATATTTTACGAGCTAAAAGCGAGATTGTCCAAAACATAAATAAGATAGTAAACGCCGAAGCAATTACCGAAACCATATTTATCATAAGAGCCACTTTCGTTACATCGCCACCCGCAAGTAATGATGCCATACGGCCGATAAGTAAAAAAAGAGGAGCCCCAGATGGGTGTGGAACTTGTAGTTTGTAAGCACAAGCGATGAACTCGCCGCAGTCCCAAAAACTGGCGGTTGGCTCAACTGTGAGGGTATAGGTAAGGAGTGCAACGGCAAAAATCGCCCATCCGACGATATTGTTTAGCCTTGTGAAATTGTTCATTTTTTGAGATTAGTGAAGAAATATTCTCTTGATGATTCAAAATTAGTGAATTTGCAGGATAATCAGGTAGAAAATATACTTAAATTATCTTAAAATACGGAAAATTCATTGACTTCGAAAATTAAATTTTAATAAAAAATAAAAGAAGTAATTATTTTGATGGAAAACTTCTTTCAAGGTTTTTGATTTCTCATAAATTTCCTGATTCCGAAAATTAATAATAACCCAAAGACCAAATAAAGTGTCGATGTTGCACTGATTGACGCACTCATGCCGTATTTTGTGCTAGCGTAAGCAATAGCAATCGGTGCGATTCCGCCACCAAACCAACCAATTGAGTTCATAAAACCAACGGCAGTTGCACGGTTTTTGGGTTTTACGACATCATGCAGCGATGCCCAAATATTGGCATCATAAAGCCCTTTGAAGTAGCCAAAGCCAATGAGTGCCAGAATCAAAATTGGTATTGAGAGCGTCCAACCTGCCAAGAAGATAAACGGCACGCCCATTATTAAACCAATACTTTGTGCTATCATTCGACCGCCTCGGCGAGTTTTTACTAGTTTATCAGCTAAAAATCCACCCGAAATAACGCCCAAAACTGATGCCATTTGTAAGTAGAATGTGGCGTTTAGTCCCGCCATCGAAAGGCTCATGTTGAATTTATTGTAAAGGAATGAGGGCATCCAAGTCAAGAAAATACTAGCGACGAAATTTGCTCCGACAAAAACCGCCACCAAAACCCAAACCATTGGTTGCTTAAAAACTTGCTTGATACTATCTAGAACATTACCTTGTTTCAAATCAAGCAATACGTGTGGGCTGTCCTCTATTTCTTCATGCACTTCGGCTTGCCCACGAACAGGTTCTTTTAGGAAACCCAGTAAAACAACTCCTAATATCACGCCAAGTCCACCGAAAAGATAAAAACTTGTGTGCCAACCATAATATTGTCCCATAAAACCTGCTACTGTTCCGCCCACAATTGTGCCAGCATAAACGCTTGATTGGTGAAATGACATCGCTTTAGAGCGGGTTTCTTTGCTGTGATAATCGCTCAGAAGCGACATTGATGCAGGAAAATAAAAGGCTTCTCCAAAACCTTCTAAGGCTCGGCAGATAACTAAATGAAGGTAGTTGGTAGAAAGTGCCGTACCGATTGTGACTAGCGACCAAAATATAAGCCCACCAATGATTAGGGTTTTACGTTGGAATCTATCGCCAACAATACCTGCAATTGCTCCAAAACCAGCATAAACCCACATGAATGCTGCTCCAATGATGCCGAGTTGAACATCGCTCAGACCCATTTTTTGTTTCAATAATGGAAATACTGAAAAGATAGCTTGGCGGTCGGCGTAGTTAAAGAAACATACAAACCATAGCATAAAAACAACCCACCATTTATAATTTTTGTTCATGTAGTTTATATTAATTTCTGCAAAATACTTTGAAAAATTTTATGTTGAAACATTTTATTGTTTTTCGGATATAAAATTTAATAATTTAAAGATGAACAAGGGTTAAATGTAGATTTGCGGTATAAAAAAAAGTTTGAAGAAATCTCCCCAAACCTTTTTTTATATTTATTTTTTGAAAATATCAATGAAAGAAATCTTTCATTTTTTCAAAAATACTTTTATCGTTTTTATCTGTTTTTGGCTGGAAATTAGGCATTATTCTTATTTTTTCCAATATTTCTCTGTCTTCAGAATTCAAAGTAGTAGGTGTGAAAAGGCTTATATGAACTAATTGGTCGCCTACGCCGTAGCTGTTTAGTTCTTTTAGACCTTTTCCTTTCAAGCGTAAAATCTCACCCGATTGTGTTCCTGCTTTGATGTTTATTTTCACTTTGCCGCCAACTATCGGAATCTCAATTTCTCTACCCAAAGCGGCATCGGCAAAATTCATGCGTAAGTCAAAGTGAACATTGCTACCATCTCGTTTGAGTTCTGGATGTTCTTCTTCTTCAATCACTATCAACAAATCGCCCGCAATACCGCCACGAGTTGGCACGTTTCCCTTGCCAGTCATTGAAAGCTGCATTCCTTCGCCCACACCCGCAGGTATTTTGATTGATAATAAGTCTTCGTTCAACTGACGGCCTTCTCCAAAACACACATCGCAACGCTCGGTTACAACTTTTCCTTCCCCTTGGCAAGTCGGACACGGACTTGTAGAAACCATTTGTCCGAGCATTGTACTTACGACTTTACGTACTTGTCCTTGTCCATTACAGGTTGCACAAGATTTAAGTGAAGTACCATGTTTTGAGCCATTTCCACTACAAGTATTACACGAAACGTAGCGTTTTACTTTTATTTTTTTCTCTACACCATTGGCAATTTCTTCTAAGTCGAGTTTGAGTTTTATTCTCAAATCGGAACCTTTTCTTAAACTTGGACCACCACGACGGCCACCGCCTCCACCACCAAAGAAGCTACCAAATGGGCTATCATCACCAAAAACACTTCCAAAAATATCTTCCATGTTTACTCCAGCTCCGGCACCACTTGCACCACCAACACCTTGATGACCAAATTGGTCATAACGTTTGCGTTTTTCTGCATCAGATAATACGCCATAAGCTTCGGCAATTTCTTTAAATTTTTCCTCAGCAGCTTTATCTCCAGGGTTTTTATCAGGGTGATATTGAATCGCCAACTTACGGTAGGCTTTCTTTAATTCATCCTCTGTGGCATTTTTAGCAACGCCCAGTATATCATAATAATCTCTTTTTTGTGCCATCTTTTTGAAATTACGAATTACGAGTTGTTAATTACGAATAATATTTTAAAAATTCGTAATTCGTAATTCCGCATTATTTTATGAACCTACCACAACTTTTGCGTAGCGGATAACTTTATCGTTTAGTGAGTATCCTTTTTCTATTTCCTCGATTACTTTGCCTTTATTTTCTTCACCTGCAGCAAATTGGGTGATACACTCATGTAATTCAACATCAAAATCTTTTCCTTTAGATTCAATTGCTTTTACACCTTTGCCAGCCAACGTTTTTTGAAATTTATAAAAAATCAAGGCAATGCCTTCTTTCAATGGCTCAACTTCTGTAACAGTTTCGAATGACTTATTGGCTCGCTCAAAATCATCAACAATCGGAATAAGTTCTTTCAGTAAACCCTCTGAGGCATTTTGAATCATTTCGATTTTTTCTTTGGATGTACGGCGACGGAAATTTTCAAAATCAGCGTATAATCGCAAGTATTTATCTTTTGCTTCGGCAATTTGGTCTTCGAAAGTCGGTTTTTCAGAGATTACTTCTTCTATCGTTTCATTATCAACTTCTAATTCGGGAAATTGTTCTTTGTTTTCTGTTATTGGTTCGTTATCAACTATTGCGTCTTCTGTATTTTCTGCCATTTTGTAATCTATTTTATTTTTTGCAAATTTCGACAATTATTTTGCCAATAAGAAATTTACTGACAAGATGGCAGAAAATTAATGCTTTAAATTATTTTTATATGGATATTTCAGAAATGGCACAGAGTGTTATTAATTTTATTTTAAAAATTTATTAAATAAAAAAATGTAATGGAAAGAATTAATGTATCGACTGGGGCAAAATGGGAAGATATCGTTGGATATTCGCGTGCAGTAAAAATTGGCAATGTAGTAGAAATATCTGGCACAGTGGCAACTGATGGTAGTGGTGAACTCGTTGGTAAAGGAAATGTATATTTACAAACAAAGTTTATTATTTTGAAAGTTGAGAAAGTTCTCGAACAATTGGGTGCTTCATTGAGAGACGTTGTTCGTACGCGTATTTATACAACTGATATTTCAAAATGGGAAGAAATTGGTAAAGCTCATGGAGAGTTTTTCGGAACTATAAAACCTTGCACAACAATGGTCGAGATAAGTACCTTGATTGATGCAGATTATTTAGTAGAAATTGAGTTTTCGGCTATTTTGGGGGCGTAATCTTAAAAATAGCGATGTTTCACAGATGAAATTTTTTATAATTGATTGCATAATATGTTAATAGCGAAGATTTTATGTTTGTGAAGTAAGTAGAAACACTTAATGATTTGAGTAGTTTTATGTTTTTTTTGTGAAAAAAAAGCCCCTCAAATCTTTCTGACTGAGGGGCTTGGGTACAGAAGTCAATTTAAACTCAGAAAAAAACTATGTTTTTTTCACGTTAATTGCATTCAAACCTTTACGACCTTCGACGGTTTCGAATTCAATACGGTCGTTTTCACGAACCTTTGTTCCGTTCAAGCCGGAAACGTGAAGAAAAATCTCTTGTCCTGATTTATCATCAACCACAAAACCAAAGCCTTTTGTTTCGTTGAAGAATTTTACTATACCTGTTTGCATTGAAATAAAATAAATTGAGAGTAAATAAATGAAATGCAATGTACGTAATTTTAAAGAAAAAACAACTTTCATTAAAAAATATTTTTGTATTAAACCAATATATATTTGTACAAAATCATAGCATTATTTATTATTTTTTTGTTATACTCTTGACAAACATAAATTTTTTACTATCTTCGTATTCATTTTTTTAAAACAATGCCAAAAATAATACAATTAAGATATTTAGTGGAAAATCAACTTTTCGGAGTTTGTTCTCGACTCGGCGAAAGGCTTAACTTTTCGGCAGGAAGTATCCGTATATATTTTATTTACGTTTCGTTTTTCACATTTGGCTCTCCAATTATTATTTATATAGTATTGGCGTTTTGGATGGAAGTCCGAAAGCACTTACGCCGCCATAAAAATCCAACTGTTTGGGAGTTTTGAAATTTCGATGCTTAATTTTTGAGTTTAGATGTATGAATTTTCTTATATCAAATCTGTGTTTTTCTTTTCCAACCATCAAGCACCGAATTTCCAAGAACAATTACTCTTAAAACAAAACTAATTGATTGTCATCATCTTGATTATCAAGGTTTTCTGAATCGTTTTCAGAACTTTCGTCAATCGCTTTTGGCACTTCAACAATGACTACCTCTTCAGGTTTTGGTTCGAGTTGTTTTACTTCCAAAACCTCATAAGCATTGATTTTTTGTCCGATTGCTTTCCAGCCACGAACTTCTACAAACTCATCAACCAAAATAGTTTGAGTTTCAATACTTGATTTTTTATCGGCTTTGGTTTTTATCTCAAAACGCGGATATTTATCTAGGCAAGCAGCGAGCAATCGTGAGTTTTTTGTGTCAGTGATAAACAAAAACTTCTTATCAATCGTGGTTGTTTCGATTTTGAAACGTTTTATATAATAGATCTTGTTTTCGCCTTCATAATACAAGCATGAAATTGGTCTTTCTTGGTCATATTTTACTACTTTTAGTATGTCTTTTTGCTCATAACGATTCGTCAGCTCAAAGTTGGTAAATTCATATTGTCCATCTTTGTAAATTACCAAAATCTTATCTTCTGAGCCAAAATTACCTAAATACGTACCGTGTTCGTCACGGTTTAGTTTTCCGATAACGGCATCGAACCAAATATCTACTCCACCGAGGGTCGACTTGCCCGCAGATTTCAAGGCAATCTTACGGACAGGAAATTTCGTCAAAACATTTCCCATTGAGCTACGGTTTTTGATAGTCAATGTCGTGAAATCCCAATCAAATTGTTTCTTTTTGGCAGTCGAATTTGCTGTTAGATTTATGGCAACCGATTCTGCTTCTCCATTATCATTGGCAGTGAAATATAGTACTTTAGATTTAGGATTTCCCATCGAAATATCATATTCTTTGTCACGAGTGATTCCCGTCACGAAGAAACGCTTTGCGTAAGAAGTGCCTGATTTTCCGTCAAGATAAATGGCATTATATATTTTTCGCTCATCGTTTTTGCGAAAAACAGAGCAGTAAATGATGTCTTTTCCGACAAAGCCTTTTTCTTGAATCTTGACGATTACGTATTTACCATCACGCTTAAATGCAATAACATCGTCAATATCAGAGCAATCCATGATATATTCTACTGAATCGCCCTTTTTCAATCCATAACCTACGAAACCATTTTCACGGTCGACGTAAAGTTTTTGGTTATTGGCAGCCACGACGGTTGCTTGCACCGATTCAAACTGACGAATCTCGGTTTTACGCTCTCGACCTTTGCCATATTTTTTCAATAAGTCTTTGTAGAATGAAATCGTATATCGAACCAGATTGGCCAAGTTATCCTCAGCTTCGGCCAATTCATCAAGCAGGCGTTTCATCAATTCATCTGCCTTAAATGCATCGAATTTTGATATACGTTTAATTCGGATTTCAAGCAAACGAAGTAAATCATCTTCTACGATTTCACGATAAAATTCTTTTTTGTATGGTTCTAAACCTTTATCGACCGTTGCTACTACGGCTTCGAAAGTCGTACATTCTTCAATATCACGATAGATTTTGTTTTCGATGAAAATCTTTTCCAGCGAGCTATATAGTAATTTTTCTTTAAGTTCGTGACGTTTGATTTCAAGTTCACGTTGAAGCAAATGCTTGGTTTGCTCGGTGCAATCTTTCAGAATATCGCTTACACAAACAAAATGCGGTTTATTATCAATGATAATACAAGCATTGGGCGAAATGGAGTTTTCACATTCCGTAAATGCAAATAGAGCATCAATCGTAATATCGGGCGATGTATTTGGAGCTAAATGAATGATGATTGAAACATTCTTTGCCGTATTATCTTCAACTTTTTTGATTTTTATTTTTCCTGCATCATTGGCTTTAATGATAGAATCAATGAGCGTAGCGGTTGTTGTGCTGAACGGAATTTCTTGAATTTCAAGCGTTTTTTTGTCGATTTCTGCAATTTTTGCTCTAACTTTTATTTTGCCACCTCTTAGACCGTCATTATAGTTGGTTACATCAACCAAGCCACCTGTCAAGAAATCGGGGTAAAGTTGAAATTGTTCATTTTTTAAATATGAAATTGACGCTTCGCACAACTCAATAAAATTATGAGGCATTACTTTAGTCGAAAGACCTACCGCAATACCTTCTACGCCTTGTGCAAGCAATAAAGGAAATTTTGATGGAAGATTAACAGGTTCACGCTTGCGACCATCATACGACATTTGCCATTCGGTGGTGTCTTCGTTGAAAAGTACGTCATTCGCAAATTTTGAGAGACGAACCTCAATATAACGAGGAGCGGCGGCACCGTCACCAGTACGTACATCGCCCCAGTTTCCTTGCGTATCGAGTAAGAGGTTTTTTTGCCCCATCGAGACGATGGCATCGCCGATCGAAGCATCGCCATGTGGGTGATATTGCATGCTCGAACCAATTACGTTGGCAACTTTGTTGAAACGGCCGTCGTCCATTTCTTTTAGGGCGTGCATGATTCGGCGTTGAACGGGCTTTAGTCCATCTTCAATGGCAGGTACAGCCCGTTCAAGGATTACATAAGACGCATAGTCGAGAAACCAAGTCTCAAACATATCGTCAATTACTTCTTTTTGTTTTAGGGGATCGTATTTTGGTGTTTCGTCACTCATGTTAGGTCAGCAATATATTTAAGATTTTACTAAACGTTGTTTCACACAATCCAATCTAAACAGTGAGTATGTACTGTTTAGCCAATATTAGGAATAGCATTTTCTGTGGCAAATATACTAAAAAGGAGCGATTTATAAGAATGGATTGATGATTCTAAGGCGATTTTCAACTAAAAAATTATGTTGTAAATCTTCAGAATATAGACTTTTACAGCCTGAGATTAGAGCTGCTGCAACAATGAGAGAGTCGTAAAGTTGAAAGTCGTATCTGATTATTAAGTCTTTGGCTTTTTCTAATATTTCTTGATTAAGAGAAGCTATTTCACAATTACTGAAAAGTCTATTTGCTTTTAGAATTATATCAAGTTTTGGCAATTTTAGTAATCTTTTAGAAACATTCAAAAATTCTGAAACAACCTGTGAACTAATGACGGGTTTTTCTAAAATCAATGTTTCAGCTATTAGTCGCTTATTTTCATCGGAAGCATCAAAAAGATAGATTAGAATATTTGTATCCAGTGCGACTTTAGTCCTCATAGTTGTTTGCTTCGTCTCTATCGAATTTATAATTACTCAAATTAATGAGATTATCCTTGAAAATAGCTTTAATATCATCAATACTTTTTTTCGTACTATCCAATTGTACTTTTTCAATCTCGAAAGCAATTATTTCAATTTGTTTGCCTATCATTTCCTCGGGCAGTTTCAAAGTGTAGGTATTTTCGGTCGGAAAAATGATTTCTCTTATCAGTTCCATAATCGTATTTTTTTTATCAAAGATATTAATTTTTGCTAATTTCTTTTGCTTATTATTCCTTATTTAAAATTATTCTAAATAATTTCTTGCACGATAAAATTTCATATTTACCTTTGTGGTGTTATTTAGAATTAGTCTAAACATAAATAAAAATATAAAAATGAAGTCTTTGATTAATACAATTTTACTTTTCTTGGTTATAGGTGTTGCGGCTTTTGGGCAGAAAACTACGATTGCTGGAAAGGTAACGGATAAATCGAAAAATGCGATTGTGGGAGCAAGTGCTATTTTGAAAGGAACGGTTAGAGGTGTTCAAACAAATACAAACGGCGAATATATAATTAAGGGATTGAAAGCTGGTGATTATACAATTTTGGTTTCAAGCATTGGTTTGAAGAGTAAAGAATTGAGTTTTTCACTTCAAGAAAACGAGGTAAAAAGCCTTGATTTTGAATTGCAAGAAGAATCAACTCTATTGAAAGATATTCAAGTAATTTCAAGTCGCGGAGTAAGAGGAAACGAATATTTGGCTGAAGTGGATGGATATTCGATTAATGCTTCGAAGAAAAATGAAGTAATAAAACTCGATAATCTTAATGCCAACTTGGCGATGAATAATAGTCGTCAGATATTTAGTCGAACTCCTGGTATTTCAGTTTGGGAGAATGATGGTTCAGGTATTCAATTAGGTGTTGCCTCTCGTGGTTTGAGTCCGAATCGCTCGTGGGAATTTAATGTCAGAATGAATGGCTACGACATTACGCCCGACCCAATGGGTTATCCAGAAGCCTATTATACTCCACCCATGGAAGTGGTTGACCGTATCGAAATTGTACGCGGAGCATCATCTCTACAATACGGCCCACAGTTTGGTGGCTTGATGAATTTTGTACTTCGCAAACCTGATATCTCCACTCGTGTAACTGTCGAATCTCAGAATACCATTGGTAGCAATGGTTTATTTAGTACTTTTAACTACATCGGCGGTACAGAAGGACGTGTGAGTTATACTGCTTACTATCAAAAACGATTTGGTAATGGTTGGAGAGAAAACAGCTACTATAATACCGACCACGCTCATGCCGAATTGAGCTATGCAATTACAAATAAATTCAAAATTGGAGCAGAAGCAACCTACATGACCTACAAAAGTCAACAAGCAGGTGGTTTGACAGACAGGCAGTTTGCCCAGGATGCACGCCAAAGTGTGCGTAGTCGAAATTGGTTTAGCACACCTTGGTTGGTACCTTCGATTTCGGCTGAATATATTTTTAGTGAGAAAACAAAATTGAGTTGGAAAGCCTTTGGCGTGATTGCCGAGCGGAGTAGTGTTGGCAATGTTTCGGCCATCACATCGGTTGATAATTTGACATCAAACCGACAAGTAGATAGAGACTATTACAATAATTATGGTTCAGAGTTACGCTTCATCACTGATTATAAATTTTTAGGATTAAACCATACACTTGCTAGTGGATTGAGGTATTATAACGGAAATATTAACCGTAAGCAACAAGGAAAAGGCACGAATGGTCAAAAAATGGAATTCAATGTCGAAGGTGATTATCCTCGTGATTTAGACTTCAATAATATCAATAAAGCAGCTTATTTTGAGAATATTTTCCGACTAAGCAAGAAGTTTTTAGTGACAGCAGGGGCAAGAATTGAAAATATCAGCTCAACCATGCAAGGACCTTTTAGCCAATCAAACGGAATTTCCAATAATCTAATACCTATTACCCGAAATCGTAGTTTCTTACTTTTTGGTGGAGGGGCTGAATTTCATCTGACCAAACAATCAGAGTTTTATAGCAATATTTCACAGGCTTATCGTCCAGTTTTGATTTCTGACTTAACCCCGCCTGCTACTACTGATGTCATCGACGAAAATCTTCAAGATGCTCGTGGATATAACTTTGATTTTGGATACCGTGGTAAAGTTGGTAATTATCTGAATTTTGATATTGATTATTTCTATGTAAAATATAATAGTCGAATCGGAACAATAACAAAGACCAATGTAGCTAACCAACGTTACCAGTTTCGAACAAATTTAGGGCGTTCGATAAGTCAAGGATTTGAAGGGTATATTGAATTTGACCCAGTATCAGCTTTCTTCAAAAAATCTAAAATTGGGTATTTTAGTGTATTTGCCTCTATCGCTTATATTGATGCGATATACCGTGATTTTAAGACTACTTCAGTAGTAAACGGACAGGTTGTTGAAGGTAATCTTTCGGATAAAAGAGTTGAAAATGCTCCTCGTAAAATCAATCGTTTTGGCGTTACGTACAATAAAAAAGGTTTCTCCATTACGTGGCAATTGAGCGATATTGGTAAAGCTTACGCAGACGCTTCTAATACTGAAGTAGCTAATGCTTCTGCCACAACCGGTCTAATTCCTGGTTATACAGTACAGGACTTTTCGGCAAGTTTCAAATTCTTGAAACATTATAACATCAAAGGAGGTGTAAATAATCTGACTGATGAACGTTATTTTACACGTCGTGCGGGTGGATACCCAGGACCAGGGGTTTTACCTGCAGATGGCCGGACATTCTATGTTTCGGCTGGAACAAAGTTCTGAGTTGATGTTTAATTAAGAAGCTTTGTTCGTTTTTATATACAAAAAGAGGCTCTTTCCGATGTGAAATGAGCCTCTTTTTATATAAAATGAATTAAGAGCTGTCGCCGCTCCAATTCTTTCTAAATTTTATTTCATTGCTGCCTCAAAGTTTTCGCTTACTTTTTTCCAGTTTACAACATTCCAGAAAGCAGCTATGTAATCGGCACGTTTATTTTGATATTTCAGATAATATGCGTGTTCCCAAACATCAAGAGCCAAAATTGGTGTTCCTTTATCGCTTGCTACATCCATCAATGGATTATCTTGGTTGGCTGTCGAAACGATTTTTAATTTTTTGTCAGGTGTAACAATTAACCAAGCCCAACCCGAACCAAAACGAGTAGTAGCAGCTTTACCAAATTCTTCTTTCATTTTATCGAAACCACCAAAAGTTGCCGTGATTGCCTCGGCTAATTTTCCAGAAGGAAGCCCTCCAGCATTTGGTGCCATGATTTGCCAGAAAAATGTATGATTCCAATGTCCACCGCCATTATTTCTCACTGCAACTGGATATTTGCTGATGTTGCTCAATAATTTGTCGATTGTAAGTTTTTCCATGTCGGTTCCAGCAATGGCTTTATTGAGGTTATCGACATACGCTTTGTGATGACGGTCGTGGTGAATTTCCATCGTCATTTTGTCGATATGTGGCTCAAGAGCATCGTTGATGTAGGGTAGAGGAGCGAGGGTAAACATTCCGTCGAAAAAAACAGGCGTTGCTTTGCTCGCATAAATATCGCTTAACTTAAAAGCGAAAGTGCTTCCTATAAAGGCTTTGATGAAATCTTTTCTGTTCATTAGTTTATCAGATAAAATATATATACAAATCTACTGTTTTATAAACAATAGCCTACTTTTTAATTTTATATTAACTAAAATTTAACGTTTTAAACCCGATTAAACTCATTAAAAAATGCTTCTAATTTATAAAGGTCTAATTTTCCATCCGTGCGGACACTGCTGCATAAATCTATTCCGAAAGGCTGAACGGCATCAATGGCGGCTCTAATATTTTCGGTTTTTAGTCCACCTGCCAAGAAAACGGGTACTTTTGATTGCTCAACAATTTTTCGGCTAATTGCCCAATTGTGTATTCGGCCAGTTCCACCAAGTTCTTTTACTGCCAAATTTGGGTTTCCAGAATCAAGTAAAAGTACATCAACTTTCTCCGAAATTTCTAAAGCTTCATCCAATGATTTTTCATCAATTACATGAATCACTTGTACAATTTTTACAGCAGGAATTTCACGTCTAAAGTCATCATAAGAACCTGTCTGCAAAGCATCAACAAGTTGAATTACATTTGAATTGACTGTTTTCTGATGTTCAATAATCTCCAAACTATCGGTGCGACAGGTCAGTAAAAACGATGCAATGGGGGGAGGTATTGTTCGGACGATTTCACTAATCAATTCGTCAGAAATTGGTCCCGGCCCGCTCGGCATTTTGGCAACTAAACCCAATGCTGAAGCTCCGTAGCTGATGGCTTGTTTAGCTTCGAGAGGTGAACTGATGCAACAGATTTTGACTTTTGGTACCATATTATCACATTAAAGTAATAGCATAAAATAATTTAATGTTTAGTTGAGGGCGAGCGAGGTCTAACCCTACTCATAAGCTATCCTACTCAAAATACTACGTCCGAGGGTTACTTCATCGGCATATTCGAGGTCGCCACCAATTGGAATTCCACGAGCAATGGTACTTATCTTTTTGTTAAAAGGCTTTAATCTTTTTTGTAAATAAAAGGCAGTCGTATCGCCTTCCATTGTTGGGCTGAGTGCCAAGATAATTTCTTGAATATCAAACTCTTGATCGACTCTTTTTATCAAAGAATCAATGTTTAAATCATTGGGTCCTATTCCCATCAAAGGTGAAATAATTCCTCCCAAAATATGATAAAGTCCACGATATTGGGCAGTATTTTCTATGGCCAGTACATCGCGAGTGTCTTCAACGATACAAAGTACTGCAGCATCACGGCGTGGTGAAGTACAAATCAGGCAAAGTTCGGCATCGGAAATATTATGGCATTTACGACAAAAAGTAGTTTTTGTCCGTAAACTGATGAGTGCTTCAGCCAAGAGTTGCGTTTGAGATTCATCTCTTTTCAATAAGTGCAAAGCCAGTCTCAAAGCTGATTTTTTTCCAATTCCAGGCAGCTTTGATATTTCAATTACAGCTTCTTCTATTAATTTGGAGGGGAAGTTCATTTATTCTTCGATAAGTCCACTGTCCACGGACGATAATTTTTAATGATTTGACGAAGAAGAGAATCGAACTTCTGCGTCTGAACATACTTTTTGTTCAACGAGTGTTAGTAGTCTAACAACAAAAAACTATCTCAATTGAATTTCTGCTGAAATTTCTCTTCGACAAATTTCGTTGCGTTGGGTAGCAAGTTCCTCAAAATCCCCTGATTTAACACTACATTTACCTTTGTAATGAATAATCAAAGTACATTGTTCGGCTTGTTCGGGAGAGTGTTGACAAACATCAATGAGTGTAGAAATTACGTGGTCGAAGGTGTTTATCTCATCATTAAAAACGATTAGTTCCCATAATTTTATAGCAGAGAGGTCTTCAGTAATTTCCTCAATTACTTCAATTTCTGGATTTGGTAACGTTGTCATTTGTCTAAATTTTTGCACAAATTTGAATTAATTATTATTTGAAGAAAGTTGATAAGTACTGAGATAAAAGTTATCAGACAGTTTGCCTAAGTGATTCAAGACAATCAA
>CAMAQF010000096.1 GCA_945860265.1 Emticicia agri
CTCTTTCGATTTTCTGAATCAGTTTGTAACTCAACATTAATTACTTTAAATGGGTTTACTAAGCCTAAACCAAGCTGAAATATCTCTGTACTATTCATGAAGCAAAGATACTATTTATTATCTTTACCCACTCTATTCAACATAGACCCATAAATTATATAGCTCTTTAAAGTTTTATCGGAACGAACCATGAAATAAATTCACCGTTCTGATGGAACTTAATTTATCTGAACTATTATTTCCGTCGATTAAAATCGACGGCTACAAAATGGAACAATCCTACGGATTTACTGAAATTTGTCTATTATCAGTGATTTATATAAAAAAAGGGTCTTTAAAATATTTTTGAAAACCTTTTATTCGATTATATCTTTAAACCTTAGATTTTCTTCTCTTTCTCCAATTTTTCTGCTTTGTTGAATTGTTTGATAGCCGTCGTAAAGATAGTGTCTTGGCTATACATAATTTGATAATACTCATTATTCAAACCATTTTTCGTGTTTCGCTGCCAAATATGGCGGGCAATGTTTGCCTTAATTTGTAATTTGATAAACTCTTTTGAGCGAGCAAACTCAGTGGCATTAAATTTGATTTCAGAGTTACCTGCGAGTTTTTTAATCTCTTCTAGCATTGCATCGTTTATCATAAAATTGCTCAAAAAGGCACTGAAAGTCTGTTTTTCAAGCGTTTTACGATTCGTATTGGCGTAGGTGAGTGCATATTCACGCAACATATTTTTGCCGTAAAGTTCGAGTAAATATTTAGTAATGTGGCTTGTATCTCTTGGCACAAAAATATCGGGAGTTACGCCACCGCCGCCAAAAACCGTTCGTCCACCTTTGGTCTTAAAACGCATTTTGGGGTTGTTTTTGATGCTATCAGCAATGAAAAACTCGCCTGATTTACTGCGATCATCTAATTCATTTTCGTAGTTTTCTAAATGTCCTTTTTGATAAGGTTTCTGAATACTACGTCCACTCGGAATATAATAGCGAGAAATTGTCAGTCGAAGTTCAGAGCCATCAGAAAGCTGAATTGGCTGTTGAACTAAGCCTTTTCCAAATGTACGACGGCCAACAATCAAGGCACGGTCATAGTCTTGTAAAGAACCTGAAACGATTTCCGACGCTGAGGCACTTCCTTCATCAACCATCACCACGATTGCACCTTTTTCAAACATTCCGTCGTTTCCAGCAAAGGTTTTGCGGTTATTGCGAGCATCTTTGCCATCGGTATAAACAATTATGTCTTTACCGCCTACGAGTTCATCAACAATATCCGTTGCTCTATCCATGAAGCCGCCCGGGTTTCCACGAAGGTCGAGGAGTAGTTGTTTCATACCTTGTTTTTTGAGCTCAGAAAGATGCTGCTTAAATTCATCGTAAGTAGTTTCTGTAAAACGATTAATTTTGATATAAGCTGTTTTCTTATCTTCCATGAGATAAGCCGCATCAATCGAATGCTGTGCAATTTTATCTCTAACAACCGTAAATTTCAGTAAATCCTTAAAACCTCGGCGTTTGATTTCGAGTTTTACTTCTGTTCCACGTTTTCCACGCAGATTTGCAAAAATATTGTTGCTATTGGCATCTTTTCCTGTCAACTTATTATTATTGGCCTTAATAATGGCATCACCACTCTGTACGCCAACCGTTTCGGAAGGCCCTCCCGCCAAAGGCGTGACCACATAAAGCGTATCATTAAAGACATTAAACTCAACACCGATGCCATCAAAACCACTTTCGAGTTGTGAGCGTGCGATGTGTGCCTCTTGCGGTGGAAAATAATAAGTATGCGGGTCGAGCTTTTCAAGCATTTTTGTAATCGAATAATCGGCCAACGAATCGGTATTTACACTATCAACGTAGCTACGATTAATATAAGTCAGAATTTCCTTAAACTTATTTGAACTACGAGACACATCGCCACCAACTCTTCGTCCACCAAAAAAAGTTGCTCCTATCAATATTCCCACCACGAGCGTTGTTGCAATCAAAATAGGAGTACGAATCGTTTTTTGACTATTTTGAATTTTATTTTCTTCCACTTTTTGATTTAGTTTAAAATTTGTTTTCTGGTTAGATATCATTTTAGGTTGTTTTTGACGTCAATATCATGTGAAAAAATAATACCGACACAAAATGTAACGTTTTAAATAATTTGTAACAAATTTACACAAACACTTAAAAATTAGTTCGTACATTTAGAAACATATTCTTGTGATAATAAATTACATAAAAATGCATAAATTTCTATTCTAAACCCCAATTTAATAAAGAAATGTCTGAAAATCAATCACGTCGCTCGTTTCTACAAAACCTCGGTGTCGGACTTGGTACAACTGCGACTGCATTTGCAGTACCATCTGTTGTGGCCATATCAGAATCCGCTCCTACAAAAGATGATAAAAAACTTGGTATTGCCCTCGTTGGTTTGGGTAGCTACGCCAAAAATCAGTTGGCGGTTGCCTTAGAAAATGCTAAAAACTGCTATTTGGCAGCCATTGTAACTGGGTCACCTTCAAAAGCAGAAGAGTGGAAAAAAAAATATAATTTAACCAAAGAAAGCGTTTACGACTATAAGAATTTCGACGAAATAGCCAAAAATAAATCCGTTGATATTATTTACGTGGTTTTGCCAAATTCTTTGCACCCCGAATTTGTGATTCGTGCAGCAAAAGCAGGCAAGCACGTAATGTGCGAAAAACCTATGGCCAATTCAGTTGCCGAATGCGATGCCATGATAAAAGCCTGCAAAGATGCAGGTGTGCAGTTGGGGGTGGGTTATCGTCTTCATTTTGAGCCATTTACGCAAGAAGTTATGCGAATCGGGCAGAAAAAAGAGAAAGGCAACGTAAGATTCATACAAACAAATTTTGGTTTTACAATCGGCGACCCAACTCAGTGGCGTTTGAAAAAAGCAATGGCTGGTGGCGGACCTCTGATGGATGTAGGTATTTATTGCGTGCAGGCTTCTCGCTACATGACGGGCGAAGAACCACTTTGGGTAACGGCTCAGTTTGGGCCAATTACCGACAAAGAGCGTTTTAAAGATGTAGAAGAAAGCGTTTCGTGGCAAATGGAGTTTCCTGGCGGAGCGATGGTGAATGGTTTTACTTCGTACAAGTCGAATATTGAGCAACTTTATGTGTCGGCCGATAAAGGGTGGATTCAGCTAAGTCCAGCTTACAGTTATGGCCCAATCAAAGGCCGTAGCAACGACGGAGAATTGAAATTGCCAGTTGTGCATCATCAGACAGTAATGATGGAAGCCATCTGTAAAGAATTTATGGATACAGGAAAATTTCCGAAACACATCGACGGTGATGAAGGTAAGCGTGATTTGAAAATCTTATTGGCCATCTACGAAGCCGCTCAGACTGGTAAGAGGGTGAGTTTGGCGTAGGTCACGTTAAAAACATCCCCCTACCCCCTAAAAAGGGGGAGTTTTTGTTCTCGCGAAACTATCCACCATTTGAAGGGGGGCAGGGGGGATGTAATTACTACTATTCATCAAACCATTTTTCAACTTTTATCGTTATACGTATTCAAACAAAATCTATCAAAAACAAATGAAAAAAATCGTTTTACTATTCTCTCTTTTTGTATCAATAGGAGCAATAGCACAAGGTATCAAAACGCCAGCTCCAAGTCCAAGCCAAACCATCAAGCAAGATTTTGCTCTTTCAGCAATCGAAATAAACTATTCTCGTCCATTGGCTAAAGGTCGTAAGATTTTTGGGGATTTAGTGCCTTTTGGTGCTATGTGGAGAACTGGTGCTAATGGTGCAACCAAAGTGACTTTCGGTGAAGACGTGAAAGTTGGTGGTATGGCTGTAAAAGCTGGTTCGTATGCACTTTATTCTATTCCAAATGCTGGTGAGTGGGAAATTATCTTGAACAAAGGCATAAATAATGGCGGTTTAAGCGGCTATAAAGCAGAAGAAGACGTAGCTCGTTTTAAAGTAAAATCAATGACTTTGCCAATGAATATCGAGTCGTTTACTATTATCATAGGTGATGTATTAGCTTCATCTGCAAATATTCAGGTTTTGTGGGAAAACACAGCAGTAAGTATTCCAGTAGAAGCTGATATTGATAGTAAAATCATGAAATCAATTGATGGTGCAATGAATGTTGATAGCCGACCATACTTTACAGCAGCGGGTTACTATTATGATAATGGTAAAGATTTGTCAAAAGCATTAGAATGGGCAAGCAAAGCAATTGATGCTCAGCCAAGTGCTTATTGGATGGTGCATTTGAAAGCAAAAATCCAAGCTAAGATGGGTGATAAAGTAGCTGCAAAAGCAACAGCTACGAAAGGAATTGAGTTAGCAAAAGCAGGTGGAAATCCTGATTATGTAGCGTTAAACGAAAAATTGATTGCTACTTTGAAGTAAGAATATTTCAAATTGGCTTATAAACAGAAGCTCTCTTTCATTAGGAAGAGAGCTTTTTTGATGATTTTTATCTTGAAAAAACAAAATTTGTTAAATAAAAATTATCCAAAAAAAGTTGATATGGCAAATAATTTATCCTAATTTTGTTATATATTTAGAAAAACCAACTAAATAAAGAATTTTAAAAGGATAATTTAACTTATATCAATAATGTCAGCAGCAACAAAAACTTATCTCCCTTACAAGGTAAAAGACATCACTCTTGCCGATTGGGGTCGCAAAGAAATTAAATTAGCAGAAGTCGAAATGCCAGGTTTGATGGCAATCCGTGCTGAATATGGGCTGTCGAAACCATTGGCAGGTGCAAGAGTAGCAGGATGTTTACACATGACAATCCAAACTGCGGTTTTGATTGAAACACTTGTAGAGTTAGGTGCTGAAGTAACTTGGTCTTCTTGTAATATTTTCTCAACTCAAGACCACGCTGCTGCCGCTATTGCTGCTGCTGGTATTCAGGTTTATGCCTGGAAAGGTCAAACAGCCGAAGAATTCGATTGGTGTATTGAGCAAACTTTGCTTTTTGGCGAAGAGCAAAATCCATTGAACATGATTTTGGATGATGGTGGCGATTTGACAAACATGGTTTTTGATTTATACCCTGAATACATCGCTGGTATCAAAGGTTTGTCAGAAGAAACTACCACGGGAGTTCACCGTTTGTACGAGCGTATGAAAAATGGCACATTGTTCTTGCCAGCTATTAACGTAAACGACTCAGTAACGAAATCGAAATTTGATAATAAATACGGTTGTAAAGAATCATTAGTTGATGCCATTCGTCGTGCAACTGATATTATGATGGCCGGTAAAGTTGCTGCAGTTGCAGGTTACGGTGATGTAGGTAAAGGTTCGGCAGAATCGCTTCGTGGAGCTGGTTGTCGTGTATTAGTTACTGAAATCGACCCAATCTGTGCTTTACAAGCAGCAATGGATGGATACGAGGTTGTAACAATGAACGAAGCAGTAACTCGTGCGAATATCTTCGTAACGGCTACCGGTAACGTTAATATCATCCGTGACCGTCACTTCATAGCGATGCGTGATAAGGCTATCGTTTGTAATATTGGTCACTTTGATAATGAAATCGACATGGCTTGGTTGAACCAAAACTATGGTCACACAAAATCTACTATCAAGCCACAAGTTGATATGTACGAAATTGATGGAAAAGAAATTATCATCTTGGCTGAAGGGCGTTTAGTAAACTTAGGTTGTGCAATGGGTCACCCATCATTCGTGATGTCATGCTCATTCTCTAACCAAGTTTTGGCTCAATTAGAATTGTGGAACAACCCAGAGAAATACGAGAAAAAAGTTTACGTTCTTCCTAAGCAATTAGATGAGAAAGTAGCAGCTTTCCACTTAGCTCACGTTGGTGCTAAATTAGATACTTTAGACTCAGATCAAGCAGCTTATATTGGTGTTTCGACAGATGGGCCATTTAAGTCTGAAATGTATCGTTACTAACATTTGGTAGAGTTTTTATATCAAAACGCCCATTTATTGAAAAATAGATGGCCGTTTTTGTATGATAATTTCTTGAAATTTAGATTTTTGTTTAATCTCCAAGATAAATTATTTTTGTTAATTGACGGTCAATTGGTTTTACTTTTAGGCTTATTTTCATCCACAAATGGGCTTGCGGTAAAAGTATTGCTACAGCCTCCTACTCGTGCTAAAAATACACTACCAGTATCGGCTAAAAACCCAGGATTCAATTCTATTACCTTTGTTTCATAAGTTATGTTTGTTGTAGTGCCACATATCCAGTTATTAGCCGTAATTTTTCCGCCCGTTTCTGATGATGTTTTTTGAACAATCGTATTTGTTAGATAATCATCAGCAGGATGGTTAAAATTTAGAGTAGTGAAACAATGGCTTATTTTTGAATAAACGCCCGCTCCACTATCATCATCTGTCCTCAATAAAGTTGTGCCATCTGAATTGTATAATTCAAGATAAGTATCTGTTGAACTATTTGCAGAAGGCAGGGTTTAAAAATTAATTACCCCATTATTATTTTTATATGTAAATATATATATTCCTGTGGCAGTATTTCCATAGCCACGTACTTTTACAAAGTAAAATTTGTTGTAAACAAAAATTTTGAACCAATCTTGGTCTCCTATTGGGCATAAACTTAAAATCCCACTTGTATAGGCACTATTTGTAATTACAGTGGCTGTTTGATACGTGTTATCATTATCTGGCGAAGTATCAATAGTAATAGTTACAGTATTAGAACTAGCACTTACACATCCTCCATTGAATGAACAAGTGGCTGTATAATTGGTAATTATACTTTGAATAACACTTAAAGATAAACCCATGCTTCCATTTGACCATTTAATAGTTCCAGTACATTCAGTAGCTGTAAGTATTGAGCTTTGTCCACAAGTAATAGTGGTGGGCGAACCTGAAATGGTAGGTGGTGTTAATGCACTTGTTGTAATAGTTACTGTATTAGAAGGGTTACTTGTGCAGCTATTATTATTACAAATGGCTGTATAAGTTATATTTGTCAAAGGTGTTACAGAAATAGATGTTCCCGTATTGCCATTTGACCAATTAATAGTTCCACTGCATCCAGTAGCTGTAAGTATAGAGCTTTGTCCTCAAGCAATGGAAGTTTGTGTGGCTGAAATTGTTGGCGGAGATAAATTTGAAATAGTAACAGAAAGGGTATTAGAACTATTACTCGTACAGCCATTATTAGTGCAAGTAGCATTAAGATTTACGGTCTGATAGGGAGTAATTGTTCGAGCACTTCCAATACTTCCATCCGACCATTTAACAGTTCCATTACTGCACCCAGTAGCTGTGAGGGTGAAGCTTTGCCCACAAGAAACTTCAACAGGATTAGCCGAAATAACAGGAGTAGCTAAACCCGTAATTGTAACAGTAACCTCACTTGACTGCAAACTTGAACAAGAGCCATTTAAACAAACAGCTTTATAAGAAGTAGTTTGAATAGGTATAACTACAACTGATGTTCCTGAAGAGCCATTAGACCATTTAATTGTACCCAAACAAGCTCCTGATGCTGTTAAAGTAGTACTTTGTCCACAATTTATACTGGTTGGTGAGGCTGAAACACTGGGTGCTGAAATAGCATTAACTGTAATTGTTTTAGTAGTTTGAATACTTCCACACCCACCAACTATACAGCCAACATAATAATCAGTCGTGACCGAAGGGCGTACAGTAATACTTGATGCAGTACTTCCTTATGACCAAATGGTACTGCCTCCACTTCAACCATTTGCTATTAGAGTAACTGATTGATCACAAGTTACCGTGTTTGAAGTGGAAGAGATAGTAGGAGCTGCAACATTTGATATGTCAATAGTTTTTGTATTTGAAAGTGGGCTTATACAATTACCAATTTTACAGGTAGCTGTATAATTGGTTTGAATCGCTGGACTTACAGAAATTGTGCTTCCAACTGCTTCATTTGACCAAGTAATGGTTCCTGCACATCCTGTTGCTGTCAGTGTAGAGCTTTGTCCACAACTAATACTTGAAGCTGATGAGGTAATAACAGGGGCAGGTAAGTTCTGAATGTTTATATTAACAGCATTGGAGTTGGTGCTTATACAGCCATTATTTGAACAAATAGCAGTAAAGGTTGTATTAGTGGTCGGACTAACGGTTCTTGAACTTCCCACAATTCCATCTGACCATGCAGTTACTGCATTACAACCAGTAGTATTTAGCGTAACACTTTGTCCGCAATTAATAGTGGAAGCCGATGCCAAAATTGTTGGCGTTGGAACAGTTGGACAATTAGGCGTACAATATTCGACTGTCCCTACCGATGGCTGAGTTATTTGTAGAACGTTAGGAGTATTTTCGTAATTAGTAATAACTAATAAATATTTTTGTCCAACAGCAGCATTTGTAATTATCAAATCAGGGTCTTGGGTGTCATAGTCACAAGTGATTGGACTATTATAAAGACTTGCACAAGCATTGATTAAATCATTTTGGTAAATAGGTCCCCAAATTGCTGCATCAATATCATAAGAATTATTATTGGGGAATGTAAAATTGAGACTTTTTGTAAGGCTTGTTGTACTTGTTACTGTCAGAACAAACCATGTTTGATTGGGTTGTGTTGAAAGACAACCATAATTTGCTTGAGGATTTCCAGTATAACTGTAATTTCCAGTAGTTGAAGTTGAAAAACTAAAATTTCCAGTGTAACAAATTGAATTTGATGAATTTAAGTTTGGAAGAATATCGCAAATCTGAATTACATTGTTATTTGAAAAAGATTGTATTGAATAGTCATTAGTTTTTTCTTTATTTTGTGCAAAATTACTGTTTGTAATGAAGAATAAAATAAATAGCAGAAGTTGTTTTGTCGTCATAAGTTTATAGAATTTATTGATTAAATGACAAATTTAAGTAAATATAATAATTATTTGGCTACCACCAACTAAAACTGCTTACTACAAAAATTATCAGAGAATCAATTCCATTTAATCAGCTCACAACAATCACCATTTGAGTTTCAACAGATTCAATTACTCGGGATAGCTTTTCATATAGGGATTGAATAGATAATAAGTCCACTTATTTTTCAGTATCTTTAAAATAAAATATTTTTAATTTATGGATAAGTAACTATGAAAATATAATTGACAATGTTGCAAGCAGCTAAGTGATTGCCTATTAGTTAATTACAATACTGTGGACTTTTTTTCTATTGACCGTGGTCTACTTATTTTGGATTTTACATTAAAAAATTAAATTTTCCGCAAAAAATTGTCGTTTTCAAATATTTGCCGTAATTTTGCTTGGCAAATAGAGAAACGAAATTATTTGCTATGTTAGATTCTTCAAAGTTGCTTTACGAAGCACTCACCTACGACGACGTTCTGCTCGTCCCAGCATACTCCGAGGTACTTCCGCGTGATACGCATACGAAAACATTTTTAACAAAAAATATTCAATTAAACATTCCACTTATTTCGGCGGCAATGGATACCGTTACCGAATACGAAATGGCTGTGGCAATGGCACAAGAGGGCGGAATCGGTTTTATTCACAAAAACATGAGCATTCAGCAGCAAGCCGAGCAAGTTCGTAAGGTAAAACGCTCAGAAAGTGGTATGATTATCGACCCAATTACATTGCACGAAACAGCAACTGTTGGAGATGCTCTTCGTATAATGAAAGAATTCCGCATAGGTGGTATTCCGATAGTTGACGAAAACCAAAAACTCAAAGGTATCATCACCAACCGTGATTTACGTTTTCAGTTAGATGCTTCAAAAGCGATTACTGATATTATGACCAAAGATAACCTAATCGTTGGACATGAAGGGGCAGGATTGGCCGAAGCAGAAGACATTTTACGCAATTATAAAATCGAGAAACTTCCAATTGTTGATAAAGACTATAAAATTATCGGTTTGATTACTTATCGAGATATTTTGAAGAAAAAAGACCGTCCGAATGCTGCAAAAGACAGGCTGGGTCGTCTGATTGCAGGTGCAGCCGTTGGCGTTACGCCCGACATCGAAGAACGTGTAGCAGCCCTCATCAAAGCAGGAGTTGATGTAGTAAGTATAGACACTGCTCACGGCCACTCGAAAGGTGTAATAGATGCCCTTAAACGCATCAAAGGGGCATTTCCGAAAATTGATGTAATCGTAGGAAATATAGCTACCGAAGAAGCCGCCGAAGCCCTTGCCAAAGCAGGTGCTGATGCTATTAAAGTTGGTGTAGGTCCAGGAAGTATTTGTACAACTCGTATCATTGCAGGTATCGGAGTGCCACAACTCTCGGCCGTTGCTGACTCAGCAAGAGCAGCAGCAAAATACGGTGTTCCAGTAATTGCTGATGGTGGAATTCGTTTCTCAGGCGATATTGTAAAAGCAATCGCAGGCGGTGCAAGTACCGTTATGATTGGTTCGCTTTTGGCAGGAACAGAAGAAGCCCCAGGCGAAATGGTGATTTATGAAGGACGTAAGTTTAAAACATATCGCGGAATGGGTTCGGTAGAAGCAATGGAAGACGGCTCAAAAGATCGTTATTTCCAAGATGCCGAAGATGATATTAAGAAACTCGTTCCTGAAGGAATCGTGGGTCGTGTGCCATTTAAAGGTCGTGCTGCCGAAATTATCTATCAAATGGTAGGTGGTTTGAAAGCAGGTATGGGCTATTGTGGTGCTGGTGATATTGCTACTTTGCAAAAAGCAAGATTTGTAAAAATCACAGCATCAGGTATTAAAGAAAGTCACCCGCACGATATTCAGATTACAAGAGAAGCTCCGAACTATTCGAGATAATAGTTTTTCATTTACACCAAAAGAAAACTTAACGCAGATTTTTATGGTTCTTATGATTGATGTATGATTTGATGAAAGCGAATCATAATCAATCCAAACAATCATAAATATTTGCTTTATGTGCAACCGCAGAAGTTCATTTTCGGCGGACATTGCCAAATCGAAGTATATTCCAGCGGACAATTTATTAGAATAACAGTTTTTAAAATTCTAAACCAAAAAGTACCCTATAAAAGTTTGATAATTAACACTTTAAATCTATTTCGCCATGAAACAGACAAGTGCAATTTTTGCTTTACTTTTGGGTTTTCTTGGAGTTTTTGCTCAAAAACAATACCCACTTATTCCGCTTTCGCCTACTGCCGCAGCACTTGGAAAATATGGCGATACAGACGTTTCTCTTTACACAGGACAGTTAAATCCTACGGTAAAACTTCTCAAAATCCAGTTCAATGACTTTGATTTTCCAGTTGATTTGAGTTATGCAAGTTCGGGGCTGAAAGTGCATGAAATTCCTGCATCGGTAGGAATGGGAATGTCATTAAGTGGCACAAGTGCCATTTCACGGCAGGTGAGAAGCCTTCCTGATGAACAAAAACACGGCTATAATCGACTAAATCCAACCGTTACAATTATTCAAACACTCAATGCAGGAAGCTACGCCCCTACTCCTGCTTACCAAACAATTTCCGAAACAAATTTTAAGCGTGGCATCGGTGAAACCGACTATGACGGAGAACTCGATTTGTTCAATTTTAGCTTTCAAGGCAAAGGCGGGAAGTTCTTTTTTGATGAAACGCAAAATGACAGTCCAACCAAATTAGCCACCATCATTCCACGACAACTGATACGAATGATAGCACATTTTAATTATAATGCAACAGGACAATTATTCAACGGACAGAACCAACAAGGGCGAATCGAAGATTTTGAAATAACAGACGAAAAAGGCATAAAATACACCTTTGCCAAACAAGAAGGGGCTTTATTAGATGATGATGCTTACCAATTTGGCAAAAATATAGTAAGCACTTGGTACTTGACAAAGATAGAAACACCTAACGGAAACACCTTAGATTTCAATTATATTCAGCGAACTATCGACCAACCACACGCCCAAAGTGAGTATAGATATTTGTACGAATCGGGGAATAGCAATTCAGATTATACTGCCCATTTGACCGTTTCACAAAGCACTACTACCGAAACGGTTTTACAAGAAATTTTGATTAATAGTGGAACTTGGGGCAAAGTTGAGTTCATTGAAGATGCCAATAATAGAACAGATTGGGCATTTTCAGCAAGCGGAACAAAGCCAAAAGCCCTAAAAGAAGTTCGTTTAACAGACGGACAAAATAATTTAGTTCGCAAATTTATGTTCAACTTTGTAGAAGGTGCAAACCGTCTTTTGCTTCGTTCAGTACAAGAATTCGGACCAACTGGCACGCCAAACGAACCCCATATTTTTGAATATTTCAACGAATCTGACATTCCTAATTTGCCCTCTAATGGAAGCAACGTAATAAGCCGTGAAGACCATCATGGATACTATAATGCCAACACAACAGGTACATTACTACCTGACTATCAAGTGTTTACATTAAATTCGGCAGGTATTTCAAAACAATATTCTAACATTCAATACGACACCTATTTAGACAGTTTGAAGGCTACGGCAACAACTTTTCAAGAAAAAGACAAAAATAAAAACCCGAATAGTGTTCAATCTGCAAACACCTACTTCATTACTGCCACCAATCGAAACCCCGATTTTGCTTCTGCCCTAATCGGGCAATTAAAGAAAATCACTTACCCAACAAAAGGATTTTCTGAATTTGTCTATGAAGCCAATTCGTACTACGGTCGGAATGATGAAACTTTCAATCCATGTTCGGGGAATTTTCAAAGTATTGGTTCGGCAACAGATAATTCTATTGCAAATTGTGCCGATATTACGAGTACATTTACCATTGCCGAAGGTGCGTATTCTTGCTTAAAAGTATTTTGGAACGCCCAACTTAGTGCCATCAATCAAGATGAAATCGTGGCAAGTTTGCTTATTAAAAACAATGAAAATAACATTTATTATCAGAAAGATTTAGTGGGCAGTCACGACAACACTATCAATGATGTGGGTTCAGAATACAAAGTTTTACCGTCTGGCACTTATACAATTACGCTCAATATGTACGGAGAAAACACTCTGAGTAGCAATACAAGCTCGATTTCGATTGATGTGCAAGCAATTCCAACTGTCGTAGGAAAAGTGCATACAGCACCCGAATTTCGGGCGGTGTTCGCCTCAAAGAAATGAAAGATTGTCCAGATACTGACCCAAATCATTGCCTTATTCGAAAATTTAGTTACACGCCCGAAGACGATGTAAATAATTCAAGCGGTCGCATCGTAACCAATGGGAAATACGCCTACCCAATTCTATATTTTCCGAGTAATATTATTTTTGTGGGAGATAATGCTCAAAATGCTTTATACCTCAATTCTGCCAGTCAATTGCCACTTTCTACTACCTTGGGGCAATATATTGGCTATAAAACCGTTACGGTAAAAGAAGCCAAAACGGTCGATAATGTGAGAATTTATAAAGGAAAAACAGTTTATAATTATCACTCATCCGCTGCAGATGATGCTCCCGATGTGAGCAATAATTCTTTTCCGTTTTGGAGTATTTCGTATGACTGGAAAAGGGGAGTTGTTCAGCAAATGAAAGTCTATAATGAAGCGGGCGATTGGCTAAAAAATGACCAAAATTCTTATGTTTTGAAATCAAGTCAAAACTACTCAAAATACACAAGCATCAAAGCAGGAAAATATCTTCTCAATATCGAAACCGTGCCAACGTGGTACAACGGAGAAAAATTCGCTTTCAATAAATACCAGTCGGTAAGTGGTTTTCAAATTAATGAACAAAGCACCAACAAAGAGCAGTTCAAAGTCGGCAGTAATTTAACAAATATTGAAAGTATAACGCAATTTGTTTATGGAAATGATAATCATTTACAACTTACTCAAACTTCAACAATCAATAGTAAAGGCGATAATATTGTAACCCAATTCAAGTTTCCAAATGACATAAATTCAGGTGATTTACAAACTACGGCATCTTTATTAGGTTCACGAAAAACAGAATTATTATAAACCGAAACTTTCCTAAATAGTGCATCAATTAGCAAAAATCAGTCATTTTTTGATAGTTTTGGAGGAAAAACGCTTCCAAGTAGTCAAAATTCATTTATTGGTGGAAGTTCAATTCCCAGTACCGAAACCCAACAATTAAGTTATGATTCTTATGGAAATCCGACCAGTTTTAAGGAAGTTGGCGGAGCAACAAATAGTTTGCTTTGGGGATATAATGGACAATATCCAGTCGTTTATATTGCTAACGGTACAGTTGCCGACCCTTCAATATTACTTTCAACTTTAGATGCAAGCACAATAGAAAATACCGTAAATTCGTTGCGAAATTCTTTGCCAAATGCTCAAACTTCTTGATATTCTTTCAAGCCGATGGTCGGAATGTTGAGCAATATTGAACCAAATTTACTCAAAACAAGTTTTATTTTTGATGGTTTGAATCGCTTAGATAAAATTCTTGACAATGAAAATAATATCCTAAAAGCCTACCAATATCAGTATGCAAGCACACTCGGAGGAGCAAATTTTGTCAAAGAAATGATGCCACGAATTGTAGGGAATTCAAACAGAGAATCTTAAACATCTTTGGGCTCGTGCAGTGACAGTTCGTTGAGTTCGGAGGGTAAGGTGAAGACTACGTGAAAATAGGGTACAGGCAACAAGTCTGCCTCTCGGGCTTTTATCCACTCTTTTCTTTTGTGTCCATGACATTTGGGGCAGTGCCGGTTTCGGCAGCTATTGTAGCTGATGCTGATGTTTCCGCAACTATCACAGGCATCAACATTACCTCCCAATGCAGCCGTTCGGCAACGACGGATAGCACTGAGCGTACGCAATTGCCAGCCATTTAATCCCAAGTTTTCGATGCCTTCGCCCAAGCCTCCTAGTATATGAGCTACCTCGAAGTTTGCCGACATTGCTCAAAAAGAGTATCCAATGGACTAAAAACTGCTTTGGTTTTTAGTTGGGCTACATGAAGGTACAACAGGGTGGTTTCGATGTTTTCATGCCCAAGGAAATTTTTAACACTGATAATGTCCATGCCATCTTCAAGCAAGTGCGTTGCACAGGTATGTCTGAGCGTGTGTACGTGTACATCTTTCAAGATACCCGCCTTTTTACTTGCCTCTTTCACAGCCCGGGGACGCCTAGTCATTGTACTCCTTTTTGAGAATAACGAGAATCGAAATCACCTCCCCGAACGGATGTTCCAGCACGGTCTATGATATGTACTCCACCAAAAAGGTAATCTGTGGGTCTTTCCGCTGAAATATAACTTTTCAGCCCCCGAATAATATGTTCACTCAGAGGTACATAACTGTCTTTCTTCCCCTTTCCTTGTACCACTTTTAACTGCCGACGATCAAAGTCTATGTCGCACAAGCGAATGCTCCGAACCTCCAAACAGCGAAGTCCACATCCATACAATAGCCCAATTAATACCTTGTGTTTGAGCAAAGTGCAGGCTTTGAGCATCGCCCAAACCTCCTGCTTGCTCAATACCACAG